>JAEOUE010000142.1 GCA_016839515.1 Candidatus Hodarchaeum mangrovi | reverse complement strand
CGCCAAAGAGATCCCGAGGGGAGAGAAAAGGATCACGCTCAAACCCAAAAAGCTCATAGGAGGACTTACGATGAAGCTGACCAGAGGAACTACGCCGAAGATCATCGCGAAGCTTTTGGAAAAGCGACTTTTTTTCTGACATGAATGAAATACCCCAGAGAAGGGACGCCAAGATATTGGATGGGAAGATAACCTAAATTGAAGTGACCCTCAAAAGGGGAAAACGCAGGAAAGAGCACATGATGGGGAAAGATCGGCAAAGGAAGGAGAAAGAGCAAAAAGCTCGAAAAATTGACTAGATTGATTAAACTCGGAGAGAGAAGGTGCTACCCGGAAGAGGGAAGATCACTAAATCACATAATTTCAAAGCATTCTAGTTATTAATAAACCTTCCTAAAATCAAAGTATTTAAATAAAAATGAAATGCAAGGAAATTGCTTTATTCATATGAAATAAAGCTTCTACGGACTTTTGAAAGCTTTCGAACTAAATTCCCCGGCAGGAACGGGCATTACCCGGTTAAAACGGAAAGAGTTTTTAAAGTAAAATTATAAATGAGTTATGAAGACAGAATGCAATCCGATGAATTTGATTTTAGTTTCTTATGGGTTTTGTCAAAAAAGGAGACTATTTATATACCTAAAGCCTTAATACGAAAAATTCCATTTAAAATTGGTGATTTAGTACGAATTTATACTACTTCAGGCGCTATGATCACTTCTATAATCAGTAATAATTTTGTGATCTATCTACCGAAAAAACAGGTAGACGCACTTCTATTAGTCCCAGGCGATCTTGTTCGTGTTGAATGGCAACCTCAGCTCTCTCAGGAGTCCGAAACCATTCCTCCTTTACCTGATACTGATTCTCTTAGTTCTTAAGGTCATTTCTTCCGATATTACTAGTTTTATTTTCTAAAAATTTTATTTGTCTTCTTTATTTTTGATCCTTTGGTTAATATAGGAAGAATAAAAAAGTATTCAATGATTTATTTGCTTCTTCAATTTAGTGAAGAATGAAAAATTAATAAAATTTTGAATATTACACATTACTGTTATCCTATAAGAAATGATATTATCCTTTACCATAAACAATATTTAAATATTTGAGAAATCATTTTCTTGAATTGGTTGATGAACTATGAAAAAATCAACTTATTCTAGAATTTTATTGATATTTAGTATATTAATGCTTACACTTGCTTTATCTGGCTGTACAACCCCAGCTGAAGGTAAGTTAAAAGCAGGATTCATCTATGTAGGACCAATAGGTGATTATGGCTGGACTAACGCACATGACGTTGGTAGACTCTTTGTAGAAGATAAATATGACTGGTTAGCGACAGAATACCTTGAAACCGTTGGTGAGGATATTGCATCAGTTAAAGAAGCAGCTGATACCCTTATAACAGTTAAGGGATGTGATGTGATTTTCACCACTTCTTTTGGATTTATGGATGGAACTATTGAAGCTGCTGCAGAACACCCAGACACATTATTCTTCCATTGCTCTGGTTATAAGCGAGCTGCTAATGTAGGAACGTATTTTGCAGATCTATATCAAATGTACTATCTAAATGGAATGATGGCAGGTTATTTATCTAATACAACGAAAGCTGGATATGTAGGTGCTTTTCCAATACCTGAAGTTATTCGTCATATCAATGCATTTACATTAGGTATGAAAGCGACCAATAATGATTCGACAGTCGAGGTTACTTGGATAAATTCTTGGTATGACCCCACAGCCGCTACTAGTGCCGCTAATGCTCTTATTGGCAAAGGAATTGACATATTGGCTTTTACCGAGGATAGCCCAGCAGTTATGCAGGCAGCAGAAGCAAATGACGAGGTTTATGCCTTTTCACATTATTCACCTATGCAGGATTATGCCCCACAAAGCACTATTTCCGGACAATTAGTTCATTGGGAGATCATGTATGACGAAATATTATCTAAAGTTCATGATGGTACTTATAATTCTACTAATTTAGCTAATGTTGATTATCTATGGTTCTTAAAAGAAGGAGCAGTTGAATTAGGTGGTGATTTTGATGTACCAATTAATCCTATATTTGTTCCTGAATTACAAAGTATTACGGTTGACTCAACTACTGCCTATAATTTTATCATGAATAGACATGATCAAATGGAAGCTGAGACATTCTTCCCATTTACTGGTCCGATATATGCCCAAAACGGAACCCTTATGTTTGCATCTGGGGTACAAGCAACGATAGCTGACTTATTTACTTATATGGACTGGTTTGTTGATGGTGTGATTGGTTCACCTTAGTAAAAATCATTAACCAATCCCCTTTTTTTTACATATAAAATTAAATCAATGAATTATTTGTTCAGAAAATTAGTAGATTAAAATACTGCACAATTAAAATTTGGTTTAAAAGCCATAAATTATACAGTGAATGATTTTTTATTTCATTTTATTTTTTTTATTTTCATACCCCCTCGGGATTTAAATCCCTTTTAGATTTTTGATAATATTGTTTGTGATTAATGGCTGGAGTTAATAATATGGATCTAGTTTTAGAAATGAAAGATATTTGTAAGACTTTCTATGGGGATGGCATTGTTGTAAAGGCTAATGACCATGTGAATTTTACTCTGAGGAAGGGGGAAATCCATGCTTTATTGGGTGAAAATGGAGCAGGTAAATCAACATTGGTAAATGCCTTATTCTTTCCTCCCGATTCTGGTTTGATTCTAATTAATGGGAAACAAGTCGACCTAGACAATCCTTTAACCGCAATTAAGAATTATAAACTATCAATTGCTCGTCAAGATCTTTCAAAATCTCTAATTGAACGCCATACTGTTGCTGAAAATATTTTAAGTTTTTCAGAAGGATTTTTTATTTCATTAGCAGAAATCGAACGTGAAATTAAGAAAGCATTACAAAAATTTGACTTGGGAGACATTAATCCTAAAGCAAAAGTCTGGAAATTATCAGGGGGAGAAAAACAACGGGTAGAGATTCTTAAGGCATTGATTACTAATCCAGATATTTTAATTTTAGATGAACCGACATCTATGTTAACTCCACCCGAAATAAAAAATCTTTTTAATTTATTATATGATTTAAAATCGAAAGGGGTGTCAATTGTAATTATTACACACCATCTTGAAGAGGCCATTAGTTTCAGTGATAGAATTACTGTTCTTCGACATGGAAAAGTTGTTGAAACACTTGAAACTGTAAAGCTGAGAAGTCAAAAAGAGAATCAGAATGAAGCTATAAGATATCTTGCCTCTTTAATGGTTGGAAAAGAAGTTTTATATGATTTACATAAAGAAATTATTCATTCAGGAAATATTGTTACTGAAATAAAAGACGCCTTTGTAAATAACGATATGGGTGATACTGTTGTACATGGAATAAATCTTCAATTAAAAGCTAATAGTATTCTAGGTCTAGCAGGAATTTCAGGTAATGGACAAAGAGAATTAATTGAAGGTTTATTTAGATGGCGGAATTTAGAAACAGGAAAAATAATAATACGGGGAAAAGACGTTACAAAAAAGTCAATAAATGAAGTCAGGAAGCTTGGTGTAGCTTATATCCCCGAAGATAGACAAAAAGCCCTAGTTTTTGACTTATCGGTACAAGATAATTTGATGCTAAATTCTTATAAAAGATCACCCTCAATTTTTATAAAAAATTCAGAAATTATTTCTGAAACACAAACATTGATCAGAGAGTATAATATTAAGACAACAAGTCCACTCTCATCTGTTAGAAGTTTAAGTGGAGGGAATCGGCAAAAAGTTGTTGTGGCACGAGAGTTTTCTCTTAGAAAAGGGAAGGATTTGATATTGATAGCTGAAAACCCTACTTTTGGATTAGATGTAGGAACTACCCAATTTGTTCGTGAGGAACTTTTAAGAAAACGCACTGAAGGAGCTGCTATTCTTCTTGTATCAAGTGATTTAACAGAAATTATGAGCCTCTGTGATGAGATTGCAGTAATCTATAAAGGTAAGATAATGGGTGTAGTGGCTAGAGAAGAAACAACTAGAGAAAAAATTGGATTAATGATGGGGGGCGCGAAGATGTCGAGCTCAAAGGAAGTGCTAGCATGAAAATTTTTAATACAGAGGTATATTTTCAAAAAAGAATAGAACCTATAATAGGAATTAAAACTATATTCATCAGAATCTCCTTTCTATTATTAGGATTAGCTATTGCTGGATTAATTTTTCTAATCAATGGAATAAATCCTGTACAAGCATATTATGATATGATACAGGTTAATTTATTACTAATTCCAAATACAATTGCACGATTTATCCCCCTATTAGCAATTGGAATTGGATTGGCTATCCCATTTAAGGCTAGAGTTGATAATATAGGAGCCGAAGGACAATATGTTATTGGAATGTTAACTGCTACTGGCACAGCCTTTTTATTTCCTGATTTACCAGCAATTATTCTCATTCCAATTATGTTCATTAATTCATTTATATTGGGAGCAATTTGGGCTATTCCAGTTGTCCTATTTCGTGCAAAAGGAGGATTTCAAGGAGCAGATGTAGTTGTAAGTTTCTTATTGGTTTTTCCTGCATTATATTTAATGGAATGGTTAGTTAGCGATCCATGGAGGGATCCAGAAACAGGTTTCACCTATAGTTCTTTATTACCAATTAATGCGCGATTACCCAAAATTCCAGGTACACCTATTTATATTTCAATTTTTTTGGTTCTCGCTATTACATTATTGGTATATTATTATTTATTCAGAACCATAAATGGGATTCCTAAAACAAAATTAGGGTATGAAATAAATGTATTAGGTAAAAATCCTCTTGCTGGTCGAATTGCAGGAATGAGTTTTTTCAAGGTGATACTAATCACAATGATCTTTTCTGGAGGGATGGCAGCTATTGCTGGTGCAGGTGAAGTTGCAGGTAACTCATTACGATTAGGTGTAAAAAGTCAAGGTTATGGTTTTACGGGGATCGCTGTAGCTTATCTTGGAGGATTAAATCCTTTAGGCATTATTGTAAGCGCATTATTCTTTGCTGCGCTTAAAGTAGGAGGTTTAGCCCTAACTGGTATTCCTTCTACTGTTTTGCAATTATTTAGTGGAATTATAATCTTCTTTGTTCTCTTAAGCGAATTCTTCTTTCGCTTTACGCTAAAAACAAGGAGGTCAATCTAAATGGTAAATACTATTCTTATGTTGAATTCGATTGTTGCTGCAGCAACTTTTTTCCTTGTACCTACGCTTGGTGAGATTTATGCAGAGCGATCCGGAATTCTAAATCTCGGAATAGAAGGTATGATCATTGCTTCAGCTGCCTTCTCATATGCAGTAGCTTATACTACTCAAAATGTATGGATTGGTGTACTCTTTGGTATGTTATTAGGAGCTGTTCTTTCTACGATTCATGCAGTAATATCTATTACCTTTACAAGAACACAAGTTGTTTCTGGTATTGGATTAACAATACTTGGAACAGGATTAAGCGGTATTCTTGGTCGTGGAGTTATTGGAAAAGCAATAGACACGTTAGAAAACGTTAACATTCCAATATTAAGTGAGATACCATATATTGGAGAAATATTTTTCGAACACCCAATAATAGTCTATATATCATATCTTCTTGTCCCAATCTGTTGGTTTATTCTATATAAAACAAGAATAGGTATTTTGATTCGATCTGTAGGAGAAAATCCTGAAGCTGCGTACAATCAAGGTATTAATGTTAATCTTATTAGATATTTATGTGTAATTTTTGGAGGAATGATGTCAGGACTAGGAGGAGCATATTTATCACTAGGTTATCTTAACTTTTGGTCTGAAGGAATGACACAGGGAAGAGGATGGATTGTAATTGCCTTAGTTGTTGTTGCTTTGTGGAATCCACTTGGAGCATTTCTCGGGTCTTATGTATTTGGAGCCTTTGATGTAATGCAATATTATTTTCAGCTACTCCTGCCAACCCCAGTCTTAAAAATGGCTCCTCATCTCTCTACCATACTTTTCCTCGCAATATGGGGACTAATTTTATCAGGAAAGAAAGTAAAAAGTATTGTAGGTGCACCTACTGCTCTTGCTGTTCCTTTTGAAAAAAGTT
>JAEOUE010000141.1 GCA_016839515.1 Candidatus Hodarchaeum mangrovi | reverse complement strand
TTGAATCGATCTACCTTAGTTGATAATTTTATTAGGAATCAATGACTACAAATGAATTAATAGTAATTCTTAGAAACTTCCGAGCTTAAAATGACTGAGCGCGATTACAAATACATAAAATTTTTTGATGAGATTCGATCGAATGACGTTCCGCATGTTGGAGGAAAAAACGCTTCATTAGGAGAATTAACTAGCTTTGGTATTCCTGTACCTTTTGGATTTGCCGTAACTGCTAAAGCCTATGATTATGTATTGGACTCTAACGATATCCTTTATAACCAAGAATTAATCTCCTTAAAAAATTATATTTCTCACCAAATAAAAGAAATTTCTCAAGAATTAAAAAATGAAGATATAAAATCTATTCAAACGGTTGATAAGATCTGTAACAATATTAGAACCCACATTGAACAAGCGAAAATTCCAGATATTTTAGCTGAAGAGATTGTTAAGGCGTACAATGAATTACTCAAACACATTGGCAATGAAAGTACATTTGCTATTCGAAGCTCAGCTACAGCAGAGGATCTTCCAGATGCATCATTTGCAGGACAGCAAGATACTCACTTAAACATTTCTGGCGAGGAACAAGTTTTAAAGTATATTCTTAAAGATATGGCTTCAGTTTTTACAACGAGAGCAACAATGTATCGTGAAAGAGCTGGATTTGATCACTTTGCCGTCAAATTAAGCGTGGGTGTACAAGAAATAGCAGGTGGTCTTAAAGGAGTTCAATCTTCGGGTGTTATGTTTACAGAGGATCCAGATTCTGGTAATCCAAATGTTGTAGTAATTCGAGGTACCTGGGGATTAGGAGAATTAATTGTTCAAGGTGTGGAAAAGGGAGATGAATTTATTGTTTTCAAACATGCTACAAAACTCCAAATTATTAGCAAAAGTTTAGTGAAAAAAGAGCGAATGATGATTTTTGATATAGATAAGGGAGGAACTATTACAAAACAAGTAGAAAAAGAGAAGCAAAAAAAGTTTTGTTTAACTACTGAGCAGGTTGAGATCTTAGCTCAATACGCTATTAAAATACGAGAACACTATAACATACCTATGGATATTGAATGGGCACTTGGTAAAAATGGAAAGATATATATCGTTCAAGCACGCCCAGAGACGGTTCATTCTCAAAAAGGAGACACTGAGGAAATATTTTATTTATTAGAAGATCCTGTTCAATTAATCGAAGAAGGATATCTTATTGAGAATTCAGGTACGGCAATAGGGAGGAGAATTGGCTATGGACAATTAAAAATAATTGAATCGATCAATGATGCTCATTTGTTAGAACAAGGGGATATCTTAATAACCGAAGAAACAAATCCCGATTGGACCTCTTACATGCAGAATCTAGGAGGAGTAATTACAGAGCGAGGAGGCCCGACTTGCCATGCGGCAATTGTGTCAAGAGAATTAAATATTGCTTCGATTGTAGGAGCAGATAATATCATTGAAACAATTAAAGAAAAACAACGAATGGGGGGATTAAAAACATTAACAATTGATTGTAGTGAAGGGACACCTCGTATTTGGACAAAAGATATTGAATATGATTCTGACACCATTGAATTTGCCTTACTTCCAAAAACAAAGACTCAAGTTCTGGTTAATTTGGGAATTCCCAAAGGAGCATTGTCTGCAGGAAAGTATCCTGATGGAACGGGATTAGCTCGGTTAGAATTTATTATTAACGATGAAATCAAAATTCATCCTAATGCATTAATTGATTTTGATTCTTTACTTGTAAGACATGATGTATTGATTGAACAGAGAAAAAGAATCGAGAATCTTAAAAAAAGTGATTTATACCATAAAGATCCTTTTAATGTAGAGATTAAAAAGCTTAAAGACACGATCGACAAGATAAGAGAACTCACGGCGGGATATGATGATAAAGAGGAATTTTATATTGAGAAATTAGCGGAAGGCATAGCAACGATCGCAGCGGGAGTTTGGAAAGAATTGTCTGATGGTACTATAGCTCCATGTGTAGTACGATTATCAGATTTTAAAACAAACGAATATGAAAATCTAATTGGTGGTTGGATCTATGAAACCGATGAACATAATCCGATGTTGGGGTTTCGAGGAGCATCACGCTACGTGTCAAATGATTTTCAAAATGCATTCATTTTGGAGTTGAGAGCTATTGCAAAAGCAAGATCTTGGGGGTTAACAAATATTATTCCAATGTTACCCTTTACACGCTCTCCGGAAGAAGCACAGAAGATAATTGAGTTAATGGAAAATGAGGGATTAATAAGAGGTGAAAACGGAGGCAAGGACGAATTAAAGTTATACATAATGGCCGAGATACCCTCAAATATTATTTGTGCAGATATTTTTAGTCAATTTGTAGATGGCTTTTCAATAGGTAGTAATGATTTAACAATGTTAACCTATGGTGTGGATAGAGATGAAGCAAAGTTATTACCTTTAGCCAAGGAATTTAATTACACGACTAACAGTGAAGCTTTAAGGCGATCTATTAGCCATTTAATTAAGACTGCTCATCAATATGGAAGAAAAGTAGGAATATGTGGGCAGGCTCCATCTGATGATCCTGAATTTCTTAGATTTCTGGTAAGAGAAAACATAGATTCAATCTCTCTTAATTTTGATACCTTTGCTCGAGGAAGAATCAATACATGGCGAACGGAAATCATTGAGACTAAGTTAAAAGATGATTACAAAACTACAGTCTATAATTTGCTTGATAAGTGCGATAACTTAATTGAAAACCTAAGAGTTCCAAGAGGAAAATTACGAAATATGGTCCGTAAGAAAGGAAAAGATACTAGCCCCCAATTAAAAGAAATAACAGATAAATTTAATCAAAGTTTCAAGGAAATTTCGGAAATGTCCTATGAATTTATCAAAGAAATTGATCAAGAAAGCTTTAAAGATTTTTATACCCTATTTGAAAAGTATAACTTTCGCATTACAGAAATTGAAAAAATAATTCCAGTACTTACAAAAAAAGTAAGAGAATTTGGGATATTTTAGATAAAATACTACATATAAGAAGTAATCTTGTTTAATTAAGACTTATATTAAAAATCAAAAAAATTAAATCTTATTGAAGATTGTAAAATTCAACTAGTTAGTTTTTTAGCTATAATCTCACTAAAAAATCAAATTTGGTGATCTTTTTTGTCAAGGGGGAAAGAATTTACTGATGAGATACTTGAAACTTTTCAAAAAGTCGAATATTTACTAAATGGCATGATGAATGATAGAGGGGTTCCAAGAAATATTAAGAGAATCGCTCAAAGATGTATCGATCAATTGCATAGGGATGACGATTCTCCGGCAGTACTTTCTAGCAATGTAATGTATATGATTGATGATTTATCGCAAGACCCAAATATACCATTTCATAGTAGAACAACCATATATCGCATAATATCTTTGTTAGAAAAAATAAAAGATTAGTAGTTTTGTAGTTTCACTTTTTTTGTGATTTTTTATTAAGAATGTTATAAAGCTCTCATTATTTATGGAAAGCGTTAATATTTATATGGCTGATATATATTATTAATAGGATATCAAAATTTAATAAAGCCTTAAATTAAAATATATAAAAGTTATTTTAAGAATGGAACAGAAATTAATTACTGGATTGTTATATACCCAATTAGACGATGAAGTAGGGCCTAATCCCTTAGTTTGGATTGGTGATATTCCTCAATCCAGCAGATTATATATAAGCATTAAAACAATAACTATTCTCTCAGGAGAAAGTGGACTTATACCTGAGTCTCTTGTGATTTTGCCGTTTCCCTCTTTAAATTCTAAAGGGATAATTAAATACCTTAAATGGGATGATCCTAATAGACGAGGTGGGATTGGTCAATCCGCAATAACATTGCTATTTAGAGAAATTGATGATGTCATTTTCTATAAATATATTAGCTATTTAGATAGTTCCTTTGATGAAGCAGCGAAATTTCTTTCCAATTTAGAAGTAAATAAGGCTCATAGAGAAGCATATGTAGATGTTCTTAAAAAACTTGAATATTCATTGTCTCAATTTCTCGCAGAGTTTAAAAGAAAGGAAATTAGTGAAGCTGCTTCGAGAGCATTCCCAAGTCAAAAGATAAAGGAGGAAAACTTAGTAGATTATAAATTTAAAATCGTTATCTGTGG
>JAEOUE010000140.1 GCA_016839515.1 Candidatus Hodarchaeum mangrovi | reverse complement strand
GGGAAAAGACTGTGGAAGCAGCTTGGTATTAACTCTGTAATTTTTCTGGCAACTAAAAATCTTAACTCAAGTCCTAAGAAATCTGGTATACATTTTACTGAATCAAATTCTATTTTAACACATTTATCAGGTGCAGAGCTGAAAAATAGTATACTTTTTAGTGAGGAATATGATTCATCAAAATATAGGACCGAATTCATTTCAGTAGATGATCTAAAGCGTACAAATAAATGGGCTGGTAATTTTTTACGTACATCTAAACACGTAAGAACGATATTAAACAGAATAAAAGATTTTGGTATTCCTTTAGCCACAATTGCGGATGTTAAATTCGGGATAAAAACTGGAGCTAACGATTTTTTTCATTTGGTTGGAACAGAGAATCAGAATGAATCTAAAATCCAGGTTAAAAATAAAGCGCAATACTCAGGATTAATTGAAAGAGAGTACTTGGTTCCATTTGTGAAAAGTCCTTCTGAGATAAAGAATTATGTTGTATCATTCAGTAAACAATTAAATTGGTTGTTTTATTGTGACAAACCTCAAAAAGAATTAAAGGGAACTAGTGCTTTGGAATATATTCAGTGGGGAGAGAATGTGTTAATTCCGGTAAAACAGGGAATTAAATCAGGTTCAATCGTTAAAGGGTACAATTCTTTAGCAAGTGTACGTAAAAACAAGCTTTGGTATGCAATAAAACCATTTCCTGTTCCACCTCTTCTTTGGACTAAAAGTTACCATGATAAATCAGGATGTTTTTTGAACGAGAAGGGTTACTATCCTGATCAACGTTTTTACGGGATATATCCTATTAAAAATGAGTATTTACCAGTTTTATTTACATATTTAAACTCTAGTATAGTATGGGCTCTTATGGAGCAATCTGGAAATACTAATATGGGTTTAGGAGTGTTAGATACTAATGTTTACTGGTTGAAGGGGCTTAAGATTCCAATATTAATTACACAACAACAAAAGCAAGAAATAGACCGATTGATGTGCGCTCTTAAAGATATTCGGCACCGAGAACCGATTACTAAAGAAACAATGATTAGAACTAGAATAGATGAAACTTTTTGCAAAATCATGGGATTAACTAACTCTGAATACAGAATTATTGTTAAATTCGTTAATAAGAATATTCAACAAAGATTAACAACGAATCAATAAGTTACGAAAGACAATTAAATAATTTTTTCAGTTTTTAATCATCACAGAATAGGGACGACTCCACATTTGACAACTGAAGTTCATCAACAAACACCATCTATGAAGGAAATTATTGACCAACTTGTAGCCCAGCAATTTTTTATTGCACCTAATATTATTACTGACCGAACATATAGCCTTCAGTTCGAGGTAGAAGGTTGTGAAGTAGTTTACAATCACTTCACAGGATTTCTTCTCACTAATTGCGATAATTTGTACGGAGAAGATCCTGAATACTATTTATCGACCTTAATGAAGTGTGGAAAGAAACTTTCATTAAAACCACTTAAAAGATTGGAAGATAAATTCAATGAGAAGATTGGAACTTTTATTCAGGAAGGATTAGCTACTGAAACAATCCTCATCATTGCTACCATTTCTACAATACTCGAAGTTCTTGATGCAGATAATTATCAGACTCTCATAAAGGAATTATCAGCACTTTATTTCCACCAATGTATAAGCTCACGCGATTTAAGTCCACGAGAGAGTTTGGATCAGGGTATAAATAGACTGGCAGAAGCTGCGAATCCGAAATTATCCTTATTACAAAATATGGTGAAACTAAGAAGCATCGCAAGCATATTCGATCTAGCATCAAACCTTTCATATGATAAGCGTGAATTACTTAATTTTCAAAATGATATTATCCAAAAGATTATTACTGGTAGTTATTAAAATATTCTAACTGTGTTAAGGGGAATTTATAAAAACATATACACATACCAGTATGTATATCCTAGTTTTACCGTTAACAGAGGACGTTAATAAACAGAGGACGTTAAAAATGCTTGAAATAGTAGTAGAATACTTAGGTGTAATATGCCTCATTGCTAGTCTTATAGGACTATTCTATGGGATAAATAAATTTACTAAATCAAAACCGCATGAAAGTCAACCTTTAAAATACCTTGCATTAACCACAAGTATTATTATTGGGTTAGTCAACTGTGTTGCAATCTTTGAAGCATATGTTGATACTGTACCGCCAGATGTAACAGTTCATTGGTTGACAATTGTATTGATATTCTTAGCTGGAATGTCAATGCTTGCTGATCCACTTAAAGAAACTCCTTTAGCAGCAATTATTGCAATGATCACTCTTGGAGCTTTAGCGGGTTTATTACTTCTCTTTGGTGATCTAAGTGGAGGAATTAGTAATGTCGACCTTTTTGGAATTATCATTCCACTTTGGATCGTAATTCTTGGAATGGTCTTAATTGTAGGTTTAGTTTTCCTTGCTACCCTATTTACCGAATTTACGGTTGATAAAATCCTGCAATTAATCAGCTGGAGTCCAATAGTCATTATTTTCAATGCTGGTCTGTTTTTACAGGCATTACTGATGATTATTTTACAGAATCCTGCTGGAATTTGGTCTATCATTAGTCCATAGATATTCTATGGCTAAATTCCCTTTTTTTCTTTTTAATCCACAGATTTGATTATTTTTCTTGCTAATTTGTGAAATGCTTC
>JAEOUE010000139.1 GCA_016839515.1 Candidatus Hodarchaeum mangrovi | reverse complement strand
TTAATCGAAAGATTATATTGGATTATTGTCGCAAAAGACTAATTCAAAATAAACTGATTTAAATTTTTCTTAACACTTTCATTTGAAGAGAGAGATTGAACTAAATAGAATAATATGATTTAAAAGATCAGTATTGGAAGATAAGAGAAAAATTTAACTATATTGATATTCAAATGTATTTTCACAAATTTTCGAATTTAAAATAGGTAATAAAATAAGATAATCATCTAAACAAAAATCCATTTTAATTAGATAATAAAAAATAAAACGTATTTAAATACCTTGAAAAATTCGATAAAAGGATGAAAAGTGCTATTTTCGGATATTTAAAGATTTTAAGGCTAGAAATATCGAAGAAATTCGAAAATTACGGAAAGATTTTCTAGAAAAATTTATGAAGTGTTTACCTTAGAATCACCAAAAATCATTAGCGATAATAAGATATTTACTTTTCTAGCGAACACATGTAATTCTCGTTCCATTAATAATATGAAAAATCTACTTCATTAATTAGAGTACAATAAAAAACGTTTTAAGCTATTAATTAACATATTTCTTACATTAATTGATTTAAATGAAAAAAACCTCCTCAAAAAACCCGTCTAATTGATTATGAGAAAAAACTTACAAGTTTGGGTACTTACCCCTAACTCCCTCATGAACGAGAAAAAACACCTGATTTTTGGAAGAAATTTTTATCCATGAGGCAAAGGTTCAATGGGAAATTCAGGCGTCAAACATCGAAAAATCAATAGCTTTATATATACGAAGCAAAGATAAAAGGTTGTAATTTGGAAAAATGATCCAAAGTAAAACACCACTGAAAACTAACCCAAAACATATCTATATAAGATTATTTGGAGGATAAAAAAATAATGTCTGCTGTAACTATCGCAAAAATGATTCAACTACAAGAATCAAAACCTATCTCACTTCCCGCAGATTTTCTCGAAACACTGCGACCCAAGGATGTCGAAGAAAGTAGTGCGGTAATGATCCTCGCCCCATCAACAAAAATTATCAGGATTATCCCAACGAAGAGTTCTGAGGTTGTAAAAGTAGCAATCGAAATTGGGGAATTATCACCTGACTTTTTGCAGGAATTGGGTGTTGTGTTCATGCGGAGCAAGATCAAGACACTATACAGCACGGGATTGTGTTTCACCCAAGATTCGTGCACATATGAGGGATATTTGGATAGCTCGGACCTAACTATCTCTCAGGATCAGCTTAAAGACGAATTAGCTGAAATCAAAGGTGTTAGCAAAGTCGATATTACGACTTTGACAGCTTAAATAACCTCTTTTCTTCCTTTCCTGCTTTCTTCTTCACGTTTTTTCTACTTTAGTGTCTCTAATTCATGTAATTATACTTCAGGAAGTAATGATCTTACTAATAGAATGAATTGGATTCTTTAAAAGAATCTGTGCTTATCTATTGATATGAGGGAAATGAAATTGAAAAGAGGATGTTACCTGAATATTGTACATATTGACTAATGTTGATTAATAAATTACAGAATAAATAAAAATTCCTGTAATGAGAGGTTTTGCAGTAATAGATTTTTAGTTGTGACTCCAATACCTTTTTAAGTGCAGTGATGGGATAATTTCAAATTGCTTGAATAAGCCTATATGGAAGTAGGATATTAAATGTCGTTTACCTCTGACGAATCAGAGAATCTAAGTTTATTGTTACACCCCCTGCGAAGGAAAATTTATTCCCTTCTAGCTGAAAATCCTGGGTCTTACTTCTTTGATTTAGCTAAATTTCTAGAATTGCCCCAAGGAACTTTAAACTGGCATCTTAAACGTTTAGAAGAAGATCAACTCATTAAATCATTAAAATATGCGGGGAAACGAATTTATTATCCTGCAGGGCTTCGTTCAGCTGAAGCAGAACGGATTTTCACTGTTCTCCGCCCTTCAACATCAAAAAAAATTTTTACTTATGTACTTAATCATCCAGGTGCTTTTCAAAGCCAGATTGCTCAAGGGATTAGTCCTAATGTTCATCATGATACTGTGAGATACCATTTAAATAGATTGGTTGATGTTGGCCTAGTTAAAATGAAACGAAGTGGGCGTAAAGTCCAGATTTTTCCTGGTGAAGTTGCTGAAAATTTACAGGATGGATCATTAACAGCAATATCTGATTCTTATGTTAAATTCCTATTAGAAAAATTAAGAGAAGGTTGCTTACACCCTGAAGTTGTCTTACAAAGTAAAAAACAGCTCGTATTACGCATTGAGTGTCCTAATGGCGAAGATATGATTCTCAATCTCAGGATGAGCGATTGGGAACTATTTACTCCTGAAGACGACGAAGAAGAAGAATAATAAACATTTTTTATTTTCAATCATTTTAAAGATTATATCCTAGAATTTTACTCAATACTCATTTCCCTCGGAACTAGTCCCATGGCCACTAAATTCGATTCTAAGGAATATGCAAAATCACGTTTTCTTAATTTATGTGAAAAATATTTTCCTATAGATTATTTAAAGCTAAATATAAGTAGAAAAGGCTTTAAACTAGGGGAGAATACCATTACACTAATAGAAGAAGCACAAAAAATAGTCAATGAAGCTGAAATTACTCATGATGTTATTCCTCGTTCAACTGCTGATATATTCCGTTATGGTACAGTTCTTCTTGAAATATTTAATGATTTGTCAAATTACCAAACAATATCTCAAATCAAATCACGGTCACGTCGTGGATATCGGAAACAAATCGAAGTTATTGATTTTGACCAACGCAAAATTGAATATGCCCTAAAGAAAAGTCCTAGTCCTTCTATTAAAACTGAGAAAGATGAAAAAATGATTAGTTCGTTTAAAAAAGAGTTTTTAACTCTTTTAGAAGAACATAATTTTTCTCAATTACAAAATAATATTAAGAAAAATCAAAAATTATTTATCTTAGATGAAACTGAAGGATTCAAATTATTTCATTCTCTTTCTCGACTGATTAATAATCTTTTTGAAAAGATTAACGAAAGAAAGGTAATTACTAAACAAATTGAGGAAAATAAATCTAAAATTGAAAAGCTTCATGATCGAATTCTTGAACTCCAACAGCTCCAACCCCAATTTCAAATGAAGATTAAAAATCAAAGAGAAATCAGCGGATTCAATCAATTACTTGCAGAAAAAGAACAGCTTCTCAACGATTCTAATTTGTCACTCTTCTTAAAAATTCTCACAACTTCTCTTGAAAGGTATATTAAAATGGTTGAAAGGCGAGAGAATCGAAAATTAGAACAGAGAGATGCTTTTTTAGGTCTTATCCTTGATCCAGCAAGATACCCTGGTCTTGACGAACCTCTCTGGCGAGAAATAGTTTTTATTCTCGAAAATCATGGAATAGAATTATTGAGTAGTAAATCTTGGTTTAATTTTTCAAATTCGGATGAATTACGTCAATTTATTGTAAATAAGGAAAATCTCTTCAAATTTTCTCGATTAAGAAAACTTGAAGAGGAAATGCTTGAGAAAGAGGATTCTATGATGAAAAACGATGAATATCGATATGCCTATAATCTCCAAAGTGAATTAAAGACTTCTCAGAATTTATTAGAAAATCTAGAGAAAAATTTTCGTGAATTGAACACTCTACATAAAGAAATTTCAAAAGAAATATCAGAAGAGGAACAGAAAGCTATTAGTATACTCCATTAAACTTCTTTCAAAACTTCCATTAATGTTTCAGCTGCAATTGATTTTTTCTTGAATTCCTCATTTTTTTTCTCTAATTCTTGCTGAATATCATCAGAGCTTTTTCCTTCAATTTCTCCCTTAACACGTAACCGTTCCATTTCACTCTCAAGCTCACGAGTATCTCTTTGAAGACTCACTAACCATCTTCGAGCTTTTCTTTCTTCTGCTGAAGCTTTAGATTGCGATTTAGCCAACTCTGTTGCGTATTCATCACGAAGAGATGCATAGACCTCTTTTGTGACAGTTTGAGCTCGGTTTGTCTCCTCAAGTTTTTCTAATCTTTTTCGCCAAAGTTTTTCTTCTTCTATTAATACTTCTAATTCTAAAGGCTGAGGTTCTAGTGTTTTTTGTTCTTCTTGTAATTTGACCATTACTGTTTGAAGAGAATCGATACTTCTCTTCTTTTCTTGTTCATCAATAAGACCAATCTCAACTTTTTTATC
>JAEOUE010000138.1 GCA_016839515.1 Candidatus Hodarchaeum mangrovi | reverse complement strand
GGTTGAATTGTTTAAAGCGTCATTACGGGATAATATTAGTTTTTTCAATCCTAAAATCAGTGATACTCAGATTCTTCAAATTATTCATGAATTAAAGCTGACAGAATGGTATAACCAGCTTCCTGAAGGATTAAATACTGAATTATTGAGTGGGGAATCTGGGTTCTCAGCTGGGGAAGCACAATTAATTGCTTTGACACGTGTATTCTTGAAAAACCCTAAGATAGTGATATTAGATGAAGCTTCGTCTCGGTTAGACCCTGTAACAGAAAATTTGATTGATCAAGCTGTTTCTCGTTTATTGAAAGAACGAACCTCCATAATAATTGCACATCGATTAAGTACTTTAGAAGAGGTTGATGAAATCCTCCTCCTTGAAAAGGGTGAAATTGTTGAATATGGTGCTCGTGAGGAATTAAAGCAAGACCTTAATTCAAAATATTCTCAATTATTAAAAACTGGGCTTCAGGAGGTATTAGCTTGAATCTTCTTCAATATATGAAAAAGCAAATCCTCTTTATGCCAAAACTTTACTTTTTTGTCTGGTTACAATCATTTTTGTTTTTTATAACCCCATTATTTGGAGCATTATTAGTCCGCGAAATATTTAACATCTTAGAAGCTAATAATTTCTTTACTTTAGATATTTGGATCTTGATAATCATTTTCTTTGTCAATAATATTCTCCAAATCTTTTTTGATGTCACATGGGTTATTTTACAGAATAGATTTTTCCTGGCCAATCGTCTTTTATTACGAAAAAATATGATGGAGGGATTGTACAGTCAATATGGCGCTTTACCTCCAGCTTTCGCAGCTGGAGAAGCTATTTCACGCTTTCGTCAAGACGCAAGTGAAGCTGCTTATTTTCCAATTGCCATAGCTGATCTTTCGAATTTCTTTTTGTTTGGTATTATTGCTATTTTCTTAATGCTTCAAATAAATGTCCAAGTCACTTTTTTTGTGTTCCTTCCGTTTATTTTTGTAATAGTTTTTGTCAATTCATTGCGTAAAAAAGTTGTTTATTACCGCAACGAACATAGAAAGGCTACTGGAGAAGTTACAAGTACGATAAGAGAAATATTTACCTCTATTCAAAGTATTCAGGTAAATACCGCAGAAGAGAATATTTTAAAGCAATTTGAAGGGATCAATGATAAACGAGCGAAAGCAGGAATTAATGATGAATTTTTTGGTGGATTATTGAGGGCTTTACGTACTTTTATTGTTTTTTTAGCCACTGGAATAATGTTTATCCTTATTAGGGAACCTATGCTTGCTGGTACATTTCATATCGGTGATTTTGCATTATTTCAGTATTTATTAGGATGGATTACCGCGTTTATTAATTATATTGGTGAATCAATAGCAAGATATCATAGAACTAAAGTAGCCTATCAACGAATGATTACTTTTATGGTCAGTGATGAACAAAATATTCCAAGTGATGATATAGTCAAGGACCAAGAACTTTTCCTAAAAAAATCATTTCCAGAGATTATTGTCCCGAAAATTACAGAGAACAATCAGTTAAAAAGCATTTTAGTTAAAAACTTGACATTTCTTTATCCAGGTACAAGTCATGGGATTGAGAATGTTTCTTTTCAGATTATAAGAGGTACTCTAACCGTGATCACAGGACGTGTAGGTTCTGGAAAATCTACCTTGATAAAAGCTTTATTAGGTCTATTACCAATTGCACAGGGAAATATTTTCTGGAATGATGTGCAGGTAGACCATCCTTCAGATTTTTTTGTCCCCCCCCATTCTGCATACACCCCACAAGTTCCGATACTACTTTCAGCTTCTGTAAGAGATAATTTAATGCTTGGATCTCAAATCACGGATCAAAAAATATCTGAAATATTAGAATTAGCTGTTTTTGAAGAGGATTTAACAGAATTAGAAAATGGATTAGATACCTTAGTAGGCCCTAAAGGAAAAAAATTATCTGGTGGTCAACAACAACGATTAGCTGCTGCACGAATGCTTTTCAGTAATGCGGAATTACTTGTATTAGATGATTTGTCAAGTGCATTAGATGTTGAAACAGAAGAATTATTATGGAAAAGATTATTTGAAAGAAAATTGAATAAAACTTTTCTAGTTGTTTCCCACAAAAAAAATGTTCTTGCGAAAGCAGATCAAATATTAGTTTTAAAGAATGGACATCTTGATGCTTCAGGGTCTTTGATGGAATTGTTAAAGACAAGTATTGAGATGCAACAATTATGGAAAGAATCTTTTGAGAAAACTTCATCTGGATAATTGTGGGAGCAAAGTTTGTAAAAGCTCAATTGATTTCAAATGAAAAGTTCTTAGTGAAGTGTTCTGCTTGAATATTAATCAAAATCTTATTAGAAAGTTCGAAAACACAATTGATACCTTGAATCCTGATAAAAGTAGAATTCCGATTAATATTTTAGGGTATGGAGAAATTTCCTTAGTATTTGAGTTTCAGGATAATCCAAGTATTGCATACAAACGATTACCTATATTTGAAAGTATCCAACAGGTTAAAAGACATGTGAAAGCTTATCGGTTATATAATGAAATCTTATCACGCCTTGACATTCCTGTTCCTTCCTATGATGCCTATTGGTTAAAACCTCACTATAACGGTCCGATTTGCCTTTACTGCGCTCAACAAAAAATAGATCCTAATTCAATTGGGAATAAAATTATCCATGTTGCCACGAATGAGGAAGTAAGGATTTTTATTTTGCTAATTCTTCAAAAATTAGCTAAAATTTGGTTCTATAATAACCAGAAGCACACAAGATTAAAAATCGGAATTGATGGCCAGATTTCAAATTGGAGTATCATTGGATATAATGCAAATGATCCTAAAATTACTTTAAAATCAGAATTATCATATTTAGACACTTCAACTCCACTGTTTCGTATAAATGGGGTTGATGCTATGGAACCAGTATTATTTTTGAGATCAGCACCTACATATTTGCGTTTTGTATTAAAAGCACTGTTTTTAGAGGATGTTGTTGGACGATATTATGATCTAAGATTAGTTATTATCGATTTAATAGCTAATTTCTTCAAAGAACAGCGAAAAGACATTATTCCCGTTATAATTAAGGTTGTGAATGATTTTCTAGCTCAAAATCCCTTACTAAATGTTAAACCATTATCATATAGAGAAATTAAAAGCTATTACGATGAGGACAAACAGATCTGGATTATTTTTCAAAATGCCCGTCGTTTAGATCGGTGGATATTGACTAAATTATTTAGAAAAAGATATCATTTTTATTTACCAGGTAAAATAACGAGATAAAATATAGGAGAAATATTCCCATTACTAAATGATTGAAATATTTTCATTTTTAGTGAGTCATTCCACTTTATCATGAAGGAAGTATTGTTTCTAATTCAAGACTTATTTTTGATTATTCTATATTCTAAGTGGGCAATTTGAGAAAAATCGATCAGAGACCAGAATTACAATTTTATTTCTCAAGCTATATAAAAGAGGAGTCCTAAATCTACCTGTTTAAAAAATTCTTATAATGGTATGAGGATACAAGATGAAATCTAAAAATCTTATTTTTTGCATATTTGTTATAACAATATTTTCTTCTTTTATTATTATTAAAATTTCGGCACAAACACCAATAATTGATATTTCAGAAGAACAGGATACTTTTACTCCTAGTTCTATGCCTGATGACTGGGATTATTACATAATAAATCCTGGTTCGGTTTTTCCTGATATAACTTATCGAGGATTACCAACGACTTTGCAGTATTCATCCGCTTCGTCAAGTATTTTTAATACTCTGACCACTAATCGTGACCCAGGTCAACTTTTACCTAATAGTTTAAAATCTAGTGATTCTCGTAACTCATTACATCCATTCTATGAAGATGAAGAATTGTCTCGTGTAGTAAGAACTTCAACTGACGATGAGGCAAGCTATAGTACAAAGCAATTAATGCCAATAAGTTTACACATGAATTATAAGTTTACATTCTTAGCAGAAGACAGTGTTGAATATATTGGGATGATAAATTCGAGTAGTCCATTTTATTTAGATGTTGACATCAAAGATGATTCCGCTGAGGGAACTCTAACCTTTGAGACATCAATTTTCCCTTATCCTGGAAGTCCTTTAACAGGTGTATGGAAGGAAACTATTCCTGTCTTTCCAGTTGACGAAATGACTCTACGATTCACTTTCGAGGTAGATAGTAACACGATTGTATCATTAACACCTCACAAAATGGGATCACGGTCAAGTATAACGATACCAGTGAATAGTACATTTGGATCTGAAATTGTTCAAGACATTCCTAGTCCATTACCTGATAAAGAACTAACAGCAGAAGATATCAATAAGAAAATTGGATTCAGTTTACGTCAATTTTCGCTTCCTTTGCTTGAAGGAGAGTATTATAGAATTTATTTATTTACGAACGATCTAGATCCATCAACAAATCAAACAGTTCCCTTCCTTTTAGGTGATAATTTTCAAGTTATTAGTGGGTCTTTAAATGAAAATGGACTGTTAGTTCGAGCTGTACTAGATACAAAACTGACTCTTGTATTATACTCTAAAGGTTATACAAATCAGGAATATACGATTTATCTTCGAAATGTTGCAGTAACTGCTGGTACTGCAGATTTAGAATTAAATGTTAATACAACCCTTGTAAGCGGGACACGATATGTTTTTACTTTAAACAGTCCATCAATGATGGCTATTAACTATACAGGATTAAGTCCCACTTTTGACATATTTGCAGAAAGTGGTATTCCTGAAACCCCTTGGGTTTATATTGCAGATCAAGGAGACTTCTATCGTGAATCAGGTAATTTATATGACCCTGGATTGTCAGGAATAAATTGGATATATGTTCCTGCTGGAAATTACGCCCTAGATCCCTATACATTGAGTGATGTAATAATGTTCCATGTTGTACCAGTCCAAACATTGTCCTCTTCCCTATCATTGGGAATGAATCAAAAGAGTGTAATCGCATTCCAAATTCCTGAATCACTTGTACTATTTAACCGCATTAATCGGGTGAATGTATCAACTTTTGACCACAAAAATGAATCAATTACCTATCAATTTCAAACAGTTGCTAAATATAATGAATTAATTTCAGAAGGCATTACAAGTGTTGCCATGGGAAATAGAGAATCAGCTCCTGATACATGGATAGCTTATGCCGTAAACAATACTGAAATCTTAGAATTTATGCCTAGTAGGCCAAAGGAAATTCCAATTATTGTCGTTAGACCAAGTAACGCTGTAAACCTAAGCGGATCCATTTCATCTTTTTCTGCAAACTTAATTTTTACTTTAAGTCATCCTCTAAATTACTACCCTCTCCATGATGATATCATGGCAAGAACATACCTTGGTACAGGAACAATTATTTCCAATCTTCCTGTAGTTTCTGGAAACGGACAATCTAACATAAATGATGACTTTACAACAGATAATGATCAAGTGTTAGGTATCCCGTTATCAATGAATCAGGGCCGACTCTATAACATAACTCTATATTTAAAGGGTAATTACACAAGTGTTGGTGACTTGAATGCAACATTCATGGGAATAAACATAAATGGAGGTAACTTGGGAAATATTAAAGTTTTTAATTCTGAAACATCTGGTTCTACTGAAACATATGAATGGATCAACTTGTTAGTTCTTACTGTTTCTCCTACATCATATTTGTATGCAGATATTCAAAGAACTGATCTCGGAGGCGGTGAATTTGCTAATTGTACATTAGAAATTGATATTAAAGCGCTTTCAGTTAACCCTTTGACGTTTAATTTGACTGATGTTCAAATTTGGAATCCAGAACGTCTCACAGGAGAAACAAAAAGTTCTGATTTTCTATTCGAAGAAATAATACCGTCTGAATTTCCTTCTGGAGCAATTGATCTTTCCTTTATATTTTTGGTTGCTATAGTGGTTGTTGTTGCTGCTGGAGGAGCTGGTGCTTTCTACTACTTTAAGACTCACAGAGGATTATAAAACAGATTATCAGATTTTCATGAAAGGATAATTCCTTTCTTTTCCCCTTTTTCTTTTATTAAAATAATACTATAAATTCTACAAATCTATTATGGTTCTAATAACGATAACGATTATTTGATTTAGACTTAGCCTTTAATTACCTTTTTCTTCACATAAAAAACTAGAGTTATTAGAGCACCAGTGTTTAAAGCTGTAGAAAACCCTGAGATCTTTTCTTGGGATTCTTTTAACAAAAAACGCATGTGAAAATCCCCCGCCCATTCTGAAGTTACGTTTATATCAAAATAGCAATCTTTTGGAATATCCTTTGATATTATGATTGGAAGAAGGGTAACAGTTTTAGGCATAAGAGTGGTTAAGGAAGTAGGATACTCCTTTATGATCCCAGTATGTGAGGGAGTAATCACAACTTGGGGAATATCAGTTGTATTAAAGAACCGTGAGTTAGAGAATAAGTGTAAAACCATCCGACTATCCCCATTACTCTCTAAATAATTGTCATATTTATCTAAATCAATAAAAGGGGTTAATCCAAGCCAAAATAGTTCAAAATTTATGATATCAGCATGTAATGTATCTAATTTATCCGAGGGTGGAGCAAAATATTCAAACATGGTGTTAAATTCAAAAATATGGTGAGTTCCATTATATCCCTGATAAGTGTAAACCTCCGAATCCTTTTGATGGTACATCTCAAGTGTCATTGGAATAGTATGCTGTGTAGCATATGTCCAATCATCCCATGATCCTGCAACAGTATATGAGATTTCACTTTCTTTTAAAAAAAAAGATTCAGGAAGTAGTTTTCTTAATTGAAATTCATATAGAATGGAAGTATACATTGATGCTTCAGCTTGATGGATATCATATGTCCATCCCTAATCAAAAACAGAGGTATTTGTTCCAGAGTGTAAAGAAAGAGCATGAGTAAAGTTATGTTTTGATGCAAAATCCATTAATGCTTGTGTTTCCTTTTCAGAGGCAGGATTCTCTCCTGGATAAGTGAAGGAGGATTTATCGCTTGTTGCTCCTGAATCTGCATTAGAATCATTCCAATGAAATGGATAGTTTCGGTTTAGATCCACACCCCCAATCCAATCTTCATTTACCTTTCCATCTCCATCATTATCTATCCCTTCAGTAAAATAAGTCCAAAAATCCTCATCATATCTTCTAACTGCATACTCTGTAATCCGGTCATCCTCATTTAGGTCA
Source organism: Candidatus Hodarchaeum mangrovi (assembly GCA_016839515.1). GTDB lineage: Archaea > Asgardarchaeota > Heimdallarchaeia > Hodarchaeales > Hodarchaeaceae > Hodarchaeum > Hodarchaeum mangrovi. The sequence continues at coordinate 45,198 of JAEOUE010000138.1, read as the reverse complement.
TCAGGTCCATCTTCATCAATTAAACCATCCCCATCATCGTCAATTGGTTTAGCGGTCTTTCGAATCCATTCATTGTCATAAATTACGATATCAAGTGAATCTGGATTTAAAGTTACAATAATATATATAATATATTTATTAAAAAGTTCTGAGATTTGAGGATCAGTACCAAAACCATTTACCAGATCACGAATTAATCGTAGTACATGTTCGATTGTACAGTGCTCACGTGCATGGTGATGAGCAACAATATAGGTTTTACCCTTACTATAGGATGGAATTTGCTCATTAGTAAGAGTAATTAAAGGGATACTTTTATTATAATATGATGAACCAATATTGCCATAATCTATTAACTGTGGAGCAGAGTTGTTAAAATTTTCAAGCTCCATATATACCTCTGAAAGATTGTGATATTTATTTTCAAAAAGTAATGAGATAGGATTAGTTAAAGTAATTTCCTGTTTGTTAATTTGTGCTTCCACGATAAATACACCGGATTGGATATTTAAGCTCGAAAAAAAGGGCATTACAATAGCTAAATAAAAAAATACAACAAAGAATGGTCTGAATAGCAGAATATGTCTCATTAACCTCACTCAAGTTTTGACTAATAATACATCAAATAAGGTTTTTGAACTAGAATAAATTATTTTATTTCATCTGATATTCAAATCAGTAAATGTTTCATTACTAGAGGAAAAAAAATGCATTTTCGACGTTTCGGAAAAACAGGATTTAATGCTAGTTATTTGACCTTAGGAGGATGTGGTTTAGGTTGGTTACATGAAAAATATCCAGAAACACATCAACAAGTGGCAGATTTAGCAATTCAAGGTGCGCTTGATGCTGGTATCAATCTCATTGATGTTGCACCGACATATGGAGAAGCAGAATTACGCTTACAACCTTGGATGCCGAAAATCCGATCAAAGATTTTCCTTGCAGAAAAAACTATGGATCGAACAAAAATAGGAGCAGAAAAGGAACTTCAGCAATCACTAAACCGATTGGGTGTAAAATCTTTTGATCTATATCAATTCCATGCAGTTTCTACTTTTGAAGAATTGAACCAAATAATGGAAAAAAATGGGGCCATAGAAGCATTTATAGAGTCTAAAGAAACTGGCCTTATAAAACATATTGGAATTACAGGACATAATGATGTACAAATTCTATTAAAAGCGTTAGATTTATTTGACGATTTCAGTACAGTCCTATTTCCAGTTTATGCTACAGCTATGATAAAACCCACACCTCAAAACGATTACTCCTTACTTTTAAAAAAGGTTCAAGAGCTTGATTTAGGATTAATCGCAATTAAAGCAATTACTCTTTCACGATGGCAGGGACCAAAGAATTATGGAACGTGGTATAAACCCCTAGAAGAAGAACAGTTAATTCAAAGAGCAATAAATTTTACCCTCTCTCAAAATGGGGTTACAACATATTCAATTGCATGTGATGTTGATTTATGGCCTTTAATATTAAGGAAACACGAGAACTATGGTTCAATGGCTAAAGAAGCACAGGTCTCTTTAATAAATAATCTTGCCAGAATGGATGCAAATCCTTTATTCCCAGAATACGCTTAATTAAATAATCAATACTAATTTTAATTACAAAAAAAGGAACTTCGATAAGATAGTACATTTTTATATGTTTATTTAAAATATAAGCCTCAAAAGAATGATAACTAAGAGGTTTTTTGATAAATCAAATTTTGAGTCTTATTGATGGATATTTTAAAGATTCGTGTGACTCATTCTTCTCCATAGAGGAAATTATAAATCAATTTATCTGATAGATTAATGAAAGATGTTAATTAATTATCTGAAAGCATCTTGTAAGATTCATAGAATACTTCAAAAGTATTCTTGGCTTTGACTAAAATTTCATTGACGATTTGAAATCGAATTTGGTCTTCTTGCTTCGTCATTACAGGAAAATTATATACTTCATTTATATACTTCATTATTTTACCATTTTCAATTTGTTGTTGAATAAAGAGTTTATGATTTCTTATCCGCTGCTCAATTATAGACTTAGACATCATTCTAGCACTTTGGAGTTTTTCTGTGATTATTGGAGCTAATTCATCAACTAATTCAAATCCAATACTATTTCTCCCAGATACTATAGCTGCAAGACTTGTAGTTCCTGTTCCTAAGAAAGGATCTAAAATTAAATCTTCCTGAATTGAGTACATATTGATTAAACGATAGGCTAAATCAAAAGGAAAAGAAGCACTTCTATCTCTTCCTAAAGCTGAGGACATCTGTTGTGAAACTCCTTTCAAATCCCAAAGATCACTAAACCATACATTTCTCTCCTCCCAAAAAAAGGCACTACTTCTTCGCCGCTCTTTATCAGTAGAAAGAAGAAATTCTCTTTTATTACCTTTACGAAATATTAGTAGGTATTCATGCTCTAAAGTAACATAGGCGGTTGGAGGGAGCATACCAGACCCCATAAACTTATTAGGAGCATTGGTTGGTTTAGTCCAGATGATCACTGGGAGACTATTAAACCCAATTTCTCGAAAAACTTGAATAATTCGGGAATGGTTTGGATAAAGTGAAAATTTTTTGTTAAATGTCCTTACAGCATCACCAATATTAATACAGACGATACCACCCTTTTTTAAGACTCTATAAAGTTCTCTCCAGACTTTATCCAGCTGTTGATGCATTAACTTAAAAGCTTGATCACCATTTCCAGAGTTGAGTGCATATCTGATATTTGAATCTAAATTTCCAAAAAGATCATCCCACATTTCAATTATTGGGTAAGGTGGAGAGGTGATAACCAGATCAACGCTCTCTTCTGGGATCTGGTTCATATCCTGAGCATTTTGATAAAAAATTTGATGAATCGTTTTCACAAATTTTCATTTCGACAATTATTTAATAAGAATATTCGATAAACCAGACAATTTCATTATATTTTTCCCTTATAATTGTAATTTTGGTCGTGTTCTTATACCTCATTCTCAAATAATTTGCTAATTTCCAACAAAATATGTTTTAATTGATTCAAAAATTGCTTAAGATTGTTAATTAAATATACATTCATTATTTTTAGTTAATGATTATGTCTATGGAGTATTAAGAAATGACCAATGACAAAGAAAAAATTGAATGGTATCATGATTTCATCGATCGGGGATATAAACCAAAAAGCGATGAATTAATTGCGCTTTATTACTTTGATAAAGCAGATGAGATTACAATTGATGATACAATAGGAAGATTAGCTTCTGAATCCTCAATTGGGACTTGGACTACGTTAGAAACTCTTGATGATCGAATTTATAGCATGAGAGGGAGATCGTTCTGGAATACTGACAACTTGGTTAAGATCTCCTATCCTCTGGTATTATGGGAACTTAATAATATTCCTCAACTCATGTCAGGTATTGCAGGTAATATTTTTGGGATGAAAGCGGTTAAGAATTTACGCTTAATTGATACTTCTTTACCTATTGAATATATTAAAGGATCACCTGGTCCAAATATGGGAGTTGAGGCAATTGAACGAATATTTAAAAAAGAAGGACCTTTATTGGCCTGTGTCCCTAAACCTAAGATTGGAATGACTGTTGAACAACATTGTAAAGTAGGGTGGGATGCCTGGACTGGAGGAGTGGACTTAATTAAAGATGATGAAAATTTAACCTCTCAATCGTTTAATAAATTTAAAGATCGAGTTGAGCAACTGGCTAAAACCCGTGATAAAGCAGAACAAGAAACTGGAGAAATTAAAGATGCTTTGATCAACGTAACAGCTGAAACACATGAAATGGAGAAAAGAGTGGAAATCATTCATGAAAATGGCTTTAAATACTTCATGGTTGATATTGTAACAACTGGATTTTCTGCTGTACAAACAATGCGTAATCTAGCCGGGGATTTAGATATGGCAATTCACGCTCATCGTGCTATGCATGCAACTTTTACAAAGCATTCTAATCATGGAATTAGTATGTACTTTCTTGCAAAATTAATGAGACTAATTGGAGTGGATACTATCCATATTGGTACCGTGGTAGGTAAATTAGATAGCCCAAAACAGGATGTTCTTGATATGCGCGATTTATTACTTAATCAAGAAATCTTAGAAGATGAAGGAAGACACCTATCTCAATCTTGGGGAACGATGAAAGCAACATTGCCCTGTGCATCAGGAGGATTGCATCCAGGAGTGTTACCCGAAGTTTTAACCGTGTATGGAACGACTGACATGGTATTACAGGTTGGTGGAGGTATTCATGGTCATCCAGATGGTACATATGCTGGGAGTAAAGCAACAGTTCAAGCAATTGAAGCATGGAAAGAAAACATAACACTAGAAGAGAAGGCTCGCTCTAGCCCTGAATTAAAACGGGCATTAGAGAAATGGGGTTATCTGAAACCAGTTTAATTCCTATTATCTTTTTTTTCAAAAAACATCTAGGATGGTCTTTCATATATTTAATTAAAAATATTTGAAATTAATGTAATAAAGATGATAAGATGAAAAGAACTTGAGAATAAATACTCAAACAATCTAATAGACAATAGAGAAACAAAATTCTTCATCTAGATTTAAGATAAAAACATCTCTGATCTGATAACTGTTCACTATTTTCTGTTCTCGGATAAAAATTTCTTATTCTTTCGATAGTTTGAATAGGTGCGCTAAAGTAGTAAGTATAATTTAAGATAGTTAAAATTATAAAAAAAATGTACACTATTATTTTCAATTTTTATCAGGGTCTTCAGATTTCGTTGTGAGTAAAGCAATCAATAATGGGATAATACCTGAAATCAATGGTTGCTTTTCTGAAGGGCTAATTTCGATAACTTGATTTTGGATCATTTTTTCTACCCTTTATATAAAAATAATGTGTTTTTTACTATGTTAATAATATCAAAATTAATGGTATATATAAACTTTTCCAAAATAATATTGAATCCTTTTTAGTATTATAAGAGGATACTTCTATTACCCTTGAATAATCCTTTTTTTGGACAAATTTGATTATATTAAAAGATCGTACCTCAAATAATCAACTAGGCTTTGTATTATACTTTACTATACAGATAAGAAGGTATTTATAGTTGACATTCCAAAAATAGTCTATAAAATGGTATGTCACCTTACATTGTCAAAAAAAATTCGTATTCGATTAATTGGAATAATTTTATTCTACACAACATTAATCTTTAATCTAGGGTTTATCATCATACTCATACTGAAGTGGAATCTAGCAGGTCTATATAATTTAGCTATTATCTTCCTTACATTTTTCCTATGTGCATTGCCTGCTGCACTAAGTTCATTTGTAGCTAGTTATTTGAGTCATGATCGAAGAGAAGGATTACGTACTGTTTTCATTTCTGGGTTGATTATCGGGATTGTTCATGCTATTTTATTCTTTATTTATCTCTTATATCTATTGACTATTCCTCCTCGTGATTTATATGAATCTGCTCCTAGAGCGGCAATTCTCATTTTATTTGAACTCATTTTTACATTTATATTTTTTCCAATTGCAGGAATATCTTTAATATTCGCTATAATTTTTGCAAACTTAGGTTATCAGGTAGTAAAGTACCAAAGAGGACAATTTTTTATTATTAAGAATGTTTAAGAAAGATTCAGAAAATCTTAATGTGATCTAAAGTAAAACCAAAAAATTTTATTTTTCAAGAACTTTCAAGATTATAAGTCAGAAGGACTTTCTTATGGTAAAACTTTCAATTGAGCTTTTTGATCCACCGAATGCTTCACAGAAGATTTGGGACGATTATTATAGTCATTATATTGAAATCTTTCAAGAATTATCTCCTGATGATCCCTGTCCCTCAATTGAAATGCTCCAAAAGCTTATTCTTATACCTAGTCCTCATTATCAGTATTATCATTGGTTAGCATATGATCAAGAAACAAAGCACTTAGTAGGGATAGGAAGATTAGAATTTGACAAAAAAACTTCACCTGCATATGATGCAAATAAAAATATTGCTTTTGCTGACATTTCTATTCGTAAAAATTATAGAAGAAGGGGATTTGGAACTGAATTATTACGGAATATGGTAATGAAAGCAAAAACAGAAGGAAAATCTATTTTTCAGAGCTGGGGCACTCCAAACAATTCTAGTTCTTTTTTTGAGCACTTAGGTGGTCAAAAAGCCTCTAAAGAAGAAGAAAATCGCCTTCAATTATCTGATGTTGATTGGCAAATGGTACAAACATGGTGTTCTGAAGGTAAACAACGAACTGAAAATGTAAAACTCGAGTATTTTGAAACTGTACCGGAACAAGACATTAAGGAGTTTAGCCAGATTTACACAGAAGTAATGAACCAAGTTCCTAAGGAAGATCTGGAATGGGAAGTCAATGAGACTCCTGAAGTTAGAAGAAATCACGAAGCTCGGCATAAAAAGCTAGGTACTATTTGGACGACTATAATTTCACGAGAAGGAGATGGGACAATTAGTGGCTTAACTGAGACATATTATTATCCTGATCGTCAAACTATTGTTTTTCAAGGACTTACAGGAGTAAAAGTAGCATATCGGGGTCGAGGACTGGGGAAATGGTTGAAAGCAGAAATGCTTACTTATATTAAAGAAAATTTTCCTAAAGCAACTACCATAGGTACTGATTTTGCCCTGGTCAATGAACCAATGATTTCTATTAATCGACGTTTGGGTTTTAAACCTTATAAAATATGGGTTGGATATAAATTTTCTGTTGATCAGCTCATTCAGACCATTGATTCCGAAAAAAAAATTTGACTACGATTTCTCTCTTTTATGCTCTTTTTTTGACTTTTATTGATTAGACAAGTTGGTCTAGAATTATTTCTGATACTAAATTTTTGTTCATCAAAAAGCTTAAAGATGATTAATGAAAGGATATGTAGTTAAAGCGTATCAATATGAGGTTTTCTAAATGAAAGACCCAAAAATGGATGAAGAATGTCAGAAAAGACATAAAGAACTACTTCCACGGATGTTTGATTATGTAGATCTCTATGCCAAACAAAAAGGCTCCAAAATTGCATTAATAGAATATGATACTGGGGAAGAAGTTACATGGAAGGATTTTGCCACCAAATCTAAAGCTTTTGCTGCAAAACTTCTTTCGCTGGGATTATCTAAAGGAGATATTATTGCAACCTCACTTCCTCTCCTGAAAGAGCATATCTATTTGATGTACGCCTGTTACCGGATTGGCCTTGTTATTGCTCCATTAGATCTAAGGTTAAAAACTCAAGAGATTAGTCGAAATTTCGAAAAAATAAAACCAAAGGTATACTTCTTTTTAGGAAAAACTGAACGAGCAGATTTTCGGCCAATAGTTGCTGAGGTGATGAAAGAACATAAAAATATCTGCCAGTACTGGGTACAATTCCAAAAAGAAGAAGATCTGATTATGGATGGAGCAATTGGGATCTCAGAATTTATTAAGGGAATTAAAGGAACTTATATTAAAGCATTACTTACAGGAAAATTGAGGAATGCTCAAAAACAGGTATATAAGCAGGATCCATGTTTAATTATTTTTACAACTGGGTCCACGGGATTTCCTAAGCCTGCACTACTTTCTCATGAGAATATTTTAGTACAAAATATAGGGCTGGCAGTTGGTTTTGGCATGGATGAAAATGATATTATGTGTGTAAACCTTCCTCCAAGCCATGTTGGTTGTACTACGGAACAATTAGCCACAACTATTTATGGAGGAGGGATAAGTCTGATCCTTCATATCTTTGATGCTGAAAAAACGTTAGATGCAGTTCAAAAATATAAAGCAACTGTTTTAGGGCAGATTCCAGCGCTTTTTGCCATGCAATGGCGTTTACTGAATTATGAAACATTTGATCTTTCATCTTTACGTTTTGCAATTTATGGAGGCCAAGCAGTAACTCGCCCTTTCCTTGAAAAATTATCAACCATGGCTCCTAAATTTGGATCCGGGTTTGGATTGACTGAAGGCGCTGGTTTTCTGACCTATACTCCTCATGGTGGCACTGTTGATGAAATTTTAGCTAGTATTGGTTATGACATGCCTATTAGTCCTATTTCAATTCGAGATCCTATGAATTCTGATGGATCAGCTGGTGATGAAAAAAATCCTGGAGAAGTTGGGGAGATTTGCTTTTCGGGACCCCAAGTATTCCTTGGATATCTCGATGATGAAGAAAATACAAGAAAAACCATTTCAACTGATGGTTATTGTTACTCTGGTGATTTAGGATCCTATGATGACAAAGGACTTCAGTTTGCTGGACGTGCTAAGTTTATAATTAAACCAAAAGGTTATAATGTATTTCCGACTGAAGTTGAGGATTTTATTGCCCAATCTTTCAAAGGAAAAGTAGGTAATATTGCTTGCGTGGGAATTCCTCATGAGGTTTTTACTGAAGGAATTATGGCTTTTGTTGAAAAAAACGAAGAACAGGATCTTTCAATAACAGAGTTAGAAGAGGCAGTTAAAAATATTGCAGCATATAAGCGTCCTAGCCATTTTGAAATCGTAAAGACAGGCACTCTTCCTCTTACACGAGTTGGTAAAACTGATTATATGGCTTTAAAACAACAAGGTGAGGAAATTGTTCAAAGACTAAGATCTGAAGGAAAATGGGATTCATAGATTTTCTTGAATGAAAAGGTGATTAAATGCCAATAGCCAATATTAAATGTGAAATTGAGATTGATTACTTTTACAAAAATGATAAGGAAGGCAAAATTCCAGTTATTTTTCTCAATGGTTCAATATTCAACTATCAGCAATGGCTATCCACGTATTTACCTGCATTTCGTGAATTAACAAAAGACATTTACCCTTATATTCTCTATGATTATCAAGGAATTGGTAAGTCTTCCCCAAAAAACGAACAATTTACTCTTCAAGGTCTTGCAGACGAACTTCTAGGGTTATTAGATTTTCTAGAAATTTCAAAAGCTCACCTTTTTGGTGTAAGTAAAGGATCCATGGTAGCTCAAGTTTTTTCAGGATTATATCCAAAGAGAGTAGTGAGTCTTGCAGGATATGGAATTGTTAACCTTCTTTATCCTAAACTTAATTCAGATGATAATCTTTTTATAGAACGTTATGAAAGTTTAAAGACATTAAATGACATATTCTCTGAAAATATCAATTCAATGAATTATAAACGAATTGTAAGGACAATATATACTCCTGCTGTATTTCAAAAGGAATATTCAGATTTAAGTTTAAAAGAAAAAATAATGCATTGGATATTGGAACGGAGAATCTTACCTTTGCTTGATGGAACACCAATTAGAACACTTGAGCTACTTTTTAGATATTATGCTCAAGATATACAAGAAGAAATTCCCTTCTATGCTTCTTGTATCAAATCAATAGAAAATTTACCTATATTATTACTTAATGGTACTCATGATAAAACTACTCCGATTGAACTTGCAAGAGATCTTAATTCTAGATTTAAAAGCGCAAAACTTATTGAATTTGAAGGATTTGACCATACTAGCCCAAATATTAAGAAAAAGCAAGCTAAAGCAATTATGTCAGAATATTCGAATTTTCTATCAGATATAGAATAATATATTTTAAATAGATAAATTTTATGGAGAAATTGTTTTCTTGGAGAAGTACCGACTTCCAGCCAAACCTTGTGGATTACCCATCAAGGAGGCTGCGAGAAAATATCCTGAATTTAGAAAGTATCTTCAGAATAATCGACTTAATCTAGGAAATCCTGAATCTTTGCTTCTCTATAATCAATTAATTTTACGAGATTTTCTTTCATTAGAATTTACTATTCCTCAAGGATTTTTGGTTCCAACAATTTGTAGTAGATGGTCTTTTATTGAATGGATTCTTCAATTCTCTCCTATTAATATTTTAGAGATTGGTACAGGTGCTTCTGCGATACTAGCTTTAATGTTAGCTCGAATTGGTTGTTTTGTCGTCGCCACAGAGATTGATCCATTGGCTTATGAATCTGCAATAAGTAATATTAAGTTAAATAATTTAGAAAACAAAATTTCAATAATATACTCTAATTCTGAAAGAAATATATTAACACATTTGTTTGAATCCCTTGACAAGTTTGATGCTATAGTCACAAATCCTCCTCAGTATGATGAGGAATATTATAATGCGCTTCAATCAAAGAAAGGTTTCTCTGGCCAAAAAATTGAACTTGTTGGTGGGAAAAAAGGCCATGAGTTTATTGTAAACCTACTAGACGAAGTTCAATCTTTTAAGTCTCCTCCTAAAGTCTATTTTCAATTAACAATACCTAGTTTAGTTGAGGAGATAAATAAATTGTTTAATGAGGCTAATTTTAATTTTTCTACTGAGACCATTTCTATTGGAACTCGTCAACGAGTTTACTACAAGATTGAACTTTAAGGACTTTTCTTACTCCTGTTGAACTAATTCTTCTAGAATTTCTACCGCTCTACGAAGATGAGGGATAACTATAGAACCACCCACTATTAGCCCAACATTAAATGTCTCATAAAATTCTGCTTCTGTCACTCCTAATTTATGACATTGAAGGATATGATAGTTTATACAGTCATTACAACGCAGTACTAGACTAGCCACAAGGCCTAATAGTTCCTTAGTTTTTGATGTAAGTGCACCATCTTGGTAGGTATTGGTATCAAGATTGAAAAATCGTTTAGTAATTTTATTTCCTTTTAATAGGATTATTTCATTTAATTTCTCACGATATTGATTAAATTCATCAACTTTTGACATTTTATCCACCTAAAAAAGCATATGAATCCAGAAAATTAGAATTAGCTTTTTATATAAAAACCCAATAATGTTTCGAGACAGATTAGTTGAAACCACATCTTTCAAGTTTGGTCGTTCTAATCCTCTATTGACTATTATTAAAATTATTTCGAAGAAGGTAAAATTCTTGGATTCGAAGAAATTGAAGGACTCCAATCCTTGTAATAATTGCATAGATTTTACCGAGAATGAGTGCTGTAAACATGTGTACATTGTTTTGAATCCAGATGAATTATATTTATTTGAAGATTATCGAGGTTTATATTTAACTGAAGGAGGGGGTATTTTTTATCATGAAATTAAATGTCCGTATTTGAATTCTCAATTGATTTGTAAAATTCACGATAAAAAACCACTTTATTGCAAATACTACCCAATTTTTATTACTGGTAAAATTTTTCTTGATGATAACTGTCCAATTCATTTATCTACAGAATACCAGTTAACTGAGAATATAAAATCTGAAATTCAACAATTACAAAAGAAATATCCTATATATCAAAATGATTGGTTTTGGGATGATATTAAAAAGCTTCTAGAGGAATCAGCTTAGATGTGGAATAATAATCGCTCTGGTGGAATTTTATTACATCCCACATCCCTTCCTAGCCAGTTCGGTATTGGAGATCTCGGAAATAGTGCCTACCTTTTTATTGATTTTTTGTATAAATATAAACAACGTCTTTGGCAGGTCTTACCACTTGGAATTACTGGATATGGAGACTCTCCCTACAGCTCTTTTTCATCCTATGCAGGAAATCCTTTTTTAATTAGCCCTGAGAAATTAATAGAAGTTAAACTTCTTTCTTTATCTGAAATAGAAGATAAAGGATTTCCCCAATTAAAGGTCGATTATGGTATAGTTATTCCTTACAAATGGGAATTATTAAAGCAAGCATTTCATAATTTCTCTCACAATTCAAGTCATTTCTTACATAAAGAATTTGTTTCTTTCCAAGAGAAGCAAAAACATTGGCTAGATGATTTTGCTCTTTTTATGACGATAAAGGAATCGAATAATTTTAAACCTTGGAATATTTGGGAAGATTCTTTAAAATATCGCCAATCAAAGGCATTAGATTCTTGGACTAAAGTATATCATGAAGAAATTTTATTTCAGAAGTTTGTGCAGTTCATTTTCTTTAAACAGTGGAGTGATTTACGAAATTATGCAAATCAAAGAAATATTCGAATTATTGGCGATATCCCAATATTTGTTGCCTTTGATTCAACTGATGTCTGGGCAAACCCAAGTTTATTTATATTAAATAAACAGAGAGAAATGACATATATAGCAGGAGTACCTCCTGATTATTTTTCAACCGAAGGACAACGATGGGGTAATCCTCTCTACAGATGGGATGTACATAAACGCCAAAAATATCGATGGTGGTTTTTAAGAATTTTACATTCATTTTCCTTTGTTGATATATTACGAATTGACCATTTTCGTGGTTTTGAAGCTTATTGGCGTATTCCTACTTCAGAACCAACAACCAATGGTAACTGGATTTCGGGACCAGGTTATGACTTCTTTAAACGGTTAAAACAGCGATATGGTATTTTACCAATTATAGCAGAGGATTTAGGAGTCATTACTACTGCTGTAGAATTATTGCTTCAAAAAACAGGATTCCCAGGGATGTGTGTCCTCCAGTTTGCCTTTGGAGGCTTTGGATCGGAATATTTTGAGAATCGATATCTCCCACATAACTATACGAAAAATTGTATTATATATACAGGTACACATGATAATGATACTACCAAAAGCTGGTTTGAATCTGCTCCTTCAGAAGTCCAAGATCATGTTTTGAATTACTTAAAATCAAATGGGAAGGATATAACAGGTGATTTAATTCGCCTAGCATGGGCTTCAGTTGCTAATATGAGTGTGATTCCCTTACAAGACCTACTGCGACTCAATACGGAGGGAAGGATGAATTTACCTGGTCGTGAAACTGGAAATTGGCAATGGAGGTTTAAATGGGATCAGCTCACTCCTGAATACGGAGAAGAACTAGAAACAATGAGTAAGTTATATGGAAGATAGATCAGGAATATTCTCCTAATATACGACGAGCATCATCTAAATAACGAAATACTGATTTTTCCCTCGTAGAGGAACTTAATTGCTGATCTTGATGTTCAATTGCATTCATACTTTCAATAGCTTTACTCTTAAGCCTGTATAATTTAAGTTGTTCTGCTGAATCTACTACTTGGGTGAAAATAGAAAATGCTTTTTCTGATTCATTTTGACTCCATGTCAGTAAGCCTTTCATCAATTTACACTCTAAATCTATTACTGGGAGATTTTTATTGGTAATTTCAGATTCAATCTTTTGAAGAAGATTTACTGCTTTGCTGTATGCTTTCTGATTTCCGATTCGTGCCATATCTATAAGCAATTCTATTAACAAAAGCTGATCAGAATAAGTTGTGGCTCCAATTTCTTTTATTTTATCAATTGAAGATTCCAAAGCTTTAATAGCTTCTCCATAATTCATTTCATGCTTTTCAATACGAGAAAGGATTCGAAAATATTTGGCATAATCCCAATTTGATTTACATGTTGAAAATGCTTTCACTAATTTTTCTCGTGCTAAGATAGTTTTTTCTTGTTTACATAAAATTTCTGTTTCGATATCAAGTATTTTCAATTCATTAGGAAGTTTTTTGAGTGTTTCAGTATCAGCATTTTGGTAATAAGATCTAACCGATTCAATAGCATTTAAGGCTTCAGAGACACGATTCTGTATAAGAAAAAGCTCTGCAAAAGCTAAAAATATATAAGCTCTAGATGAATGATGTAAACTGATAGAATTATCATTTAGAATATTTTCTGCTTTCTTTAACATTTCCTCCGCCGTAGTAAAATCACCAGATAACTGAAGTGTTCGTGTATACTCAAAATATAACTTATAAAGCATTTTTGGGGATCTTTTTTCATAAAAATCTTTTAATTTCCGCCAGATTTCTTGGGCCTCATTCCACTCCCCTCGAAGATAATGTAAAATTCCTTGCCCCCATAACGCTGAATTGAATCCCTCAAAATCGTTGTTTTGTGTAAAATGATCTTGAGCTGCTAAAAAATGCTTTAAGGCAAGATCATAGGATCCCATCCCCCGATATGCCATTCCCAAGCCTCGTTGAATTTCCCCCAAAATGGATGGGTTTCCTTCATCAGCACAGCAATTGTCATGTAATGAACTCAAAATTTCGATTGCTCTTGAAAAATCGCCTGATTGAACTAACAACAGACTTTTTTTTACTTGTACTTCTAAATATGAATTGATCTCCTTCTTTGAGACAATTATCTGAGGTTCTAATGTCTTAATTGTCTCATCAAGAACACAAATTGCATCATCGATCATTCCTTTTTCAATAAGAGCATTACCTAATTCATTAAGAATTGATCTTTTTAAGTCTATTTTCTCTTGCTCTGGAATATCTTGAGTATTACCTATTAGGGGTAAAATATTCATTTTGGTATCATTAAGTATAGCTATTGCTTTATCATATGATTGTTCTTCAATAGCTTTAGTACTAGCATTTTTAAGATTGAGAATGATCGTTTTCACAATATCGAGTTGATTTTTTATTAATTTGGGAGTTTCTACTATAAATTCTTGAGTTATTTCGTTAACTCCTTTCTCTATATCCTTTTCTAATGTTATAAGACTTGAGTTAAACTGATTTACTAATGCATCAATTGTCTGGGGTTCTATATTGGAAAAAGCCTTTAATCTCTTTATTAAATCATTTACTTGTACAGCTAATGTTGGATTAATACTTATATTCTTACTTAAGGTAGATTCACATTCTTTTTGTTGAATATCAGCCTTGAGCATTTTTATATGTTTTTTTAGTTCTTCTTTACTTTTAGGATCGCCTTTAATAATTCGTTCAGTAATTTTAACTAAATCTATATCAACATCTTTTCTCTGCTTTTCTCTTTCTATTTTCGGCTCCTCAGGCATAAGAATAAGCACCTAATTGAAATTCTAGCTCGTATTGCATTCAGTTAAATTAATTTAATTCCTAAAAGCCAATAATTTCTCTCTATGAATAACTATATTCAATTAGTTAAATAGACTTTTTTTATGGCAAATAGCTTCTTGATTCACCTAAAGTAGATAAATTGTTTGTCATGATATAGATGAATTTTTAAGAAAGTGAAAAGAACTATTTTGTAGATTATTATTCTTAAAGGATGTTGGAAGTTGAGTATCCCTGATTTTCAACAAATAGAAAAACATCTGAATGCTATTTTTAATCGATCAAAAAATAAGTCTATTGAAAGTCTTCAAATTATCAGCGAAATAAAACAGCTAGGTTATTCTGAAAATACGATCCTTAATGTTTTGAGGATTCTTATTCGAAGAGGTGTGCTTTATGAACCTCAAAAAGGGAAAATCAAACGAATCTCCCTCAATCCCACGGTTAATAGACCTTATGATAATAATGAAGATGTTATAGCTGAATAAAATGTTATAGATGAAGTGAAAGTCGTTTTCAGATGTTTCAGGTTTTTATCAGGGCCTTATCTCTTGTCTCATAGTAAAATATTATTATATAATCTAAAAAATGAGATAGGATATTTGAAAGATTAAAATGAAACTCATATATTTTTGAAGAAAGGGATTAAAAGAAATATAAGAATGTTGACAATTATTTAAGCTCTATAATTTGTTATTCTATAGTAAAGAATTTTAAAGTTATAATCTAATCATGGAGGAACCCCCTAACGGAACCACTTTTTAGGATAATTTCTGAACTAGAGAATACAGAAAGTTCATCAGACATTTTTGAACCATTTAATGACATTTTTCCTGCTCCACCACGGATTGCCTTTGGTTTGGTTCATCCTGGAAAGACAGTCAATCAAGGAGAATTTTTTTCAATCATAATAAAAGTCCCAGTTCTCGAAGATCAAGGAGAAGAAGCAAGAACAGTTGAAGTTATAGGGCACGTATACAAAAAAAGTGCACAAGATAGCACGGCTCCTCAAAAAATTATAGTAGAAGTAATGATTTGGGGATATTTTCACTCAAAAGGTCAATTCATTTTAAATCCTAAAGGAACTCTAGTTGGTACTGAAGGATATTCCATATCTGATAGACAGGTTAAATTATTTCTCTTTAAGTATTTGGAATGCCTTAGAACTCAATTTCCTCTTAAAATGTTAAATTATATAGTCTATTCATCAGTTTATGGGAGTGATTATTGTAAAAGTGGAAATTTCCATACTATGCAACAAATTGTAACTCCAATTATTGAAAAAATTAATGAACACTATGAAAAAACAGAGAATGTTGGAATTTTTCAATTTTATCAACCTAATTCGAAATTTAATCTAATAGTTTCTCCTCAAATTACTCCAACAATTTTAATTGACCAATATTTCAAATGGTTAGCATCAAACGTAGAATTAAAGAGGATTCTGTCAGAAATTTTAAACTATATTGAATTAAAAATTCAAAGACGACCAATCATTAAGAAATTATTCCTCGATTTAGAAATTCAAACTATAATCAATAATTTCTTCCACAATACCTTTGAGAATATTCAAGAATCTAACGATACTAAAATGGAACCTAGATTTGCAGAATATGAAATAAATTTAAATTCACAATCTACCAATTTTTCTGGGGTTGATATTCAACCTCTTGATCTTAAAAAGGAATTGACTTTATTAGATTATAAAATGAAGACAATGTCGAAAAATATTACAAATCAAAAGGCTTTTTTTCAAGAAAGCACTAAAAATAATTTTGATACTATTCTCCAAAAAGAAGAACAAGAACCAATATCAAAAAAACCAAGATTTGTTCCCTTTAAACAATATTGGCCTACTCTTCAATCAATGACAGAAGATCAGAGAACATGGTACGACTATTGGGTTGAAGAAATTCGTGCAAACAATTTCATTAGAACAGATTTGTCCTATATTTTTGTCTTAATTTATGATATTTTGGAGAAGGGAAATAGAGAAGGATTTAATGAACTTACTACCATTTGGATCAACTATCGAAAACATTTTCCTAAACTAGATAGGTATCTGATTCAATGGATAACAGATTATGTTTTATTATATGAAATTCAAGATCTAAGTACAGACATTTTAACAGAGATATTAGTAAATCCTACAGAGTATATTATTGAGGGATTAGATTCAATCTTAAATATCTTTAAGGTCTCATTTAACAAAATGCCAATTGAATGGATAAATACTCTTGGAAATAATGATTTATTTAATTCACCATTTTATCTTATAAAAACTGATATTTTAAATGATCTTATTCCTCAAATTTTGAACGAAATTGATAAATACTTAATAGATATTGAAGGAGGAGGAATTTTAGAGAAATTCCAACCATCTAAAAAACCAAGATTTGCCTTTGAGAGAGCAGCATTAAAACCAACTAGAGTAGTAGAATTATATCCATATTCTAAACATATACCTCTACTGTCATTTATTAGTGATATTATAAGGCAGCTAGAAAACAAATTAAAGTTATATTATAGATTCAAGGACATTAGAAAAAGTAATTTTTTGGATAAAGATATCGAGAAGATTATAGAAAACCAAGTAACGAGATTTTTATTATATTATAAAGAACGAGAACCTCAAGAGACATTATCCTTTATCGAATTTGCGAAAAAAAATATTAAAAAAGGCAGTATAGATCAACCAATAAATCTTGTTCCTCTTTATGCTTATCGACCAGATTTTCGTGAGATGACAGAATCACAATTAAAGTATTATTATTTTTTTCGCGCTAATATTAGAAAAGAACGGTATATTGAAACTCAATTAGGATATATCTTACTCTATGCCTATGAAATTATAAATAATCTAGGAATTGAATCTGTTTTATCAGGTTATCAAAATTTACTTGTATTATGGCTTAATTATCGAAATGAATATTCACAACTTGATGAACTACTTCCAGAGTGGATAATTGAATATCTAATTGTACAAGATACTCCAGTAGATATTCAATTTGCCGTATTAAAAAAATTTGATAAATGGTTAAACACTAAACGTCTTAAGAAGATAGTTGACGAACTCAGAGAGTTATTAATATCACAAACATTAACCAATGAATTTGAAATTGACTTGGATCTTTATTATGATTGGCTGGGATATTCCAAAACTCCATATTATCAACGTCTTGATAAACAAACTTTTAATCGGCATGTTAAGGCAATTATGAAAAAAATCCTCTCTTATTATAAAAACCGATTTGAAAAAAACCTTTTTCAATATTTTAATGCTGTTTTAGAGAAACGAATACCTTTTTCAAGAGCACGATATTATGGCGAAAACAAAATAATTACTTTTACTTCCTATCCACCTATTTTAAAGGAAATACTCATTAATATCCTTAAATATATTCAAAATAGATTAAGAGAAGCAGCTATTGATTCAACCAAAGGTTCATTAAAAGTAAATCTTGAAATACCAGAGATAAGAGCAATAATAGATCACTATTGCCTAGAAGCTTTTAATTTAGATCTGACCCCAGAAATTTCGCAAATTGCATTAGAAGTTCAATCAGGTACAATAAATTTAGATCGAACCCAAGTTAGAAAATTAACTAAAGATTCAGAAGTAGTTCAATCATTATTAAGTACTAGTGAGGAATTTGAAGAATTAGATGACAAAGAAACCAAGAATTTATTACAAGAGGCCAAGCATACTTCTATAGAAAACTTGAAAACCCCTCTTAATGAAAATATCAGTATTAGAGAATCATTACTTGAACTTTGGCATTCATTGACTTCCAATCAGCAGCAAATAATCAAAATTATCCTTAAGGCTGAAAATTTAATAGAATTGATAACAAAAATAGCTGATGAACAATTACTTCTACCCCAAACGATGATAGAGCAGATGAATGAAATTGCCCTTGAGATCATTGGTGATTTAATTATTGATTCAGAACATTTTACCTTGATAGAGGAATATAAAGAGGAATTTGAATTTATTATTTCATAACATAGGTAGTCCAAAATGTCGCATGATATACGTATTCCATCACGAGTCTCAGCTACTATTCTTAAAGCATTATCAGCAGGAGTCGTTCCAAGAATTGGATTAGAACATATCGCAGTGGGGCGAAGAGAGGAAATTGAATCAATTATTGAAGATTTAGAGAATATCAAAATGGGTGGAGCTGGTTTTCGGTTTTTCATAGGCCGATTTGGCTCTGGAAAGAGTTTTTTGATTCAATTAATCAGAAATTACGCTATGCAACAGGAATTTGTTGTTTGTGATGTAGATCTCTCCCCAGAACGACGATTTATTGGAGCAGGGGAAAAGGGAGTCGCAACGTATCGTGAATTAATGAAAAACCTTTCGACAAAAACAAGACCCAATGGAGGAGCTTTAACAGCAATTTTAGAAAAATGGATATCTTCAATTCAAAGTGAAGTTGTAGCAAAAGGAATTAAACCACAAGATACATTATTTACAGAGAAAGTTGATGAGAAAATTCTCGAAGCAATATCAACTATTAAAGATTTAGTTCATGGATTTGATTTCGCAAATGTCATTTCAACTTATTGGCATGGACACAGAACACAAGATGATAGCATTAAAGAGGCAGCATTAAAGTGGTTACGCGGAGAATATCCAACAAAAACAGAAGCTCGAAATGCTATTCCTGGTTTGAGTATTATAATCACTGATGATAATTGGTATGATTATATTAAGCTAATGGCTCGTTTTGTTACCGAGATAGGATATAAAGGATTATTGGTCTTTTTTGATGAGGCAGTAAATCTTTATAAGATCACTCATACTACATCAAGAGTAAACAACTACGAAAAATTACTTACAATGTATAATGATACTCTTCAGGGAAAAGCTGAATATCTTGGAGTTTTTATTGGAGGTACACCCCAATTTTTAGAGGATAAGCGCCGAGGACTTTATTCCTACAAAGCACTACATTCCCGCCTTGTTGGCAGTCGTTTTTTAAAAGAAGGAATTCAGGATTTTTCTGGTCCTGTTATAAAACTTGAAAGATTAACATTAGAAGAAATTTTTGTTTTACTAACAAAAATTATCGTCATTCATGAAAAATATTATAGTTATAAATCTTTAATCAATGATTCAGAGATTCAAGAATTTATAAAAATCATGGTCAGCCGTATTGGAGCTGATAAATTACTGACACCACGTGAATTCGTTAGAGAATTCATTTTTTTGCTTAATCAATTACGAAAACAAGCAGATAAAAAAACATTGTTAGAATTGATTAGTGGTGAAGATTTTAGACCTCAGGAAACACTCAATAAAGATGATGAAGTAAGTGGAACAGAATATGAGGAATTTCAAATATGAGTAATAATCTCTTTAATCGTTTTGCTCCGTTTATTCAAGAATGGATATATTCCTCAGGGTGGGAAGAGTTACGAGAGATTCAAGTTGCTGCAGCTGATGTTATTTTTAATTCAAGTGATCATTTACTTCTATCAACAGGTACTGCCTCAGGAAAAACTGAAGCAGCATTCTTACCAGCTTTAACTCTATTGTATGAAAAACCCTCCTCAACAATCGGTATTTTATATATCTCCCCGTTGAAAGCACTGATAAATGATCAGTTTAGTAGATTGGAAGGTCTATTAGAAGACGCGAATATCCGTGTTTGGAGATGGCATGGAGATGTTCCCCAAGATCGAAAACAGAAACTGATGAAAAATCCTTCTGGGGTCTTGCAAATAACACCAGAGTCAATCGAAAGCATTCTAATAAATAAGAACCTTGAAATAAGAAGAATGTTAGGCGATCTCCAATTTATAATCATAGACGAAGTTCATTCATTTATGAATAGTGATAGGGGTAGCCAAATCTTAAGTCAATTGAAAAGAATTGCTTCCATAATTGGATATCATCCCCGGAGAATTGGACTTTCTGCTACACTTGGTGATTATTCTCTTGCTGAAACATGGTTGGCCTCAGGTACAAGTGAAAAGGTTCAGACTCCAATAGTAGGGGGAGGAACAAAGAAGATTCGGCTTGCTGTAGAGCATTTTATAAATCCTAATCCAATACCCTCTCAACTAAATCCTTATGCTACACGAATATTTAAATCTACTAAGAATATTCCTCCAGCAATTGACTTTCTATACGAACAGACCTTAGGTAAGAAAAGCTTGATATTTACAAATTCAAGAGAACAAGCTGAAAGTGTGATTGCTACATTACGAGATGTAGCTGCACGAAAAGGTCAACCAGATAATTATCATGTACACCATGGAAGCATTGCAGGAGCTTTACGAGAAAGTACTGAAGCAAGCATGAGAGAAGATATATATCCTACAACGACCGCTGCCACCATTACTTTAGAATTAGGGATAGATATTGGTACTTTAGAAAGAATCATTCAACTTAATGCTCCTAGATCTGTTACCAGTTTTTTACAAAGGTTAGGCAGATCAGGCAGACGATCAAATGTTTCTGAAATACTTTTTGTACATTCAGAGGATGAACCCTCTGACAATAAACCTTTACCTTATCTTTTTCCCTGGGATCTTCTACAATCCATTGCAATAATTCAACTTTACCTTGAAGAAAAATGGATTGAGCCATTACCCCCACCTAGCTATCCTTTTAGTTTATTATATCATCAAACTATGAGCATTTTGGCTAGTAGCGGAGAACTATCATCTCAAGGATTGGCTAAACGACTTCTTGAATTACCTCCCTTCCGAAAAATCACACAGGATGATTTCAATGAATTAATCCAACATTTACTTGAAATCCAGCATATTGAACAGATAGAGGATGGGGGATTAATAGTCGGACTTGAAGGAGAAAAGATCATTAGAAATTATCATTTCTATGCAGTTTTTCAGGACTCTGTGGAATGGACTGTTAAACAAGGTGCAAATGAAATAGGAAAATTAGGAAGCCTTTTACTTCCAGGAGAACGGTTTCCACTTGCAGGATTTATGTGGGAAGTCCAAGAAGCTTTACCGAAACAAAGAGTAATGCTAGTTAAAAAAGTTGCTGGTAGAATGCGTTATATATGGCCTGGCGATGTAGCTCCGATTCACACAAGAGTTGTTCAGAAAATCCGTAAGATTCTTTTTGAAATTAACGAATATAGTTATCTCCAGCCTGGTGCTAGTTTACGTCTAAATCAAGCTCGAAAATTAGCCCGAGAAGTCAATCTTGATTCTCAATACCTATACATGCTAGCAGAAGGTAAATATTGCCTATTTCCTTGGCTTGGAACTACTGCATATAGGACTCTTGAACGTGTTTTAAAGACTAGTGATCCAAATTTTCTTGAATTTTCAAAAATTAGTGGACAATCTCCTTATTATTTGCGTTTCGAGTGTGAACCAATGGATCTTAAAACAATAGAAGAATATATTCAATCATTAGTCATAACCACAAATGAACACATGCTTTATGATGAAAAAGAAAAATTATTGATTAATAAATTTGATGAATATCTTCCATTAACTCTCCAACAAAAATCATTCATTTTTGATCACTTAGATTTACCACATCTCAAACAAATGGTGAAGGATTGGTAAATTTGGCTGGTTCTGAACAATTTTCCCGTCTTACACCCTGGATTCAAGAATGGATTTATCAAGAGGGTTGGGAAGAATTCCGTCCAATCCAAATTGAAGCTGCAAAAGCCATTTTTGACTCGGATTCACACTTATTATTATGCTCTGGTACCGCTTCAGGGAAAACAGAAGCAGCATTACTTCCAGCATTAACATTATTAGATGCTTCCCCAGCTTCTAGCCTTGGTATTTTATATATTGGACCTTTAAAAGCATTGATTAATGATCAATTTAAACGAGTTGAAAACCTTTTAAAAGAGGCTAATATTCCTGTATATAGATGGCATGGTGATGTTGATCAACGTCATAAGAATAAATTAATGGCAAATCCTCGTGGCATACTACAAATAACTCCTGAAAGCCTCGAAAGTATCTTGATTAACAAAAAACTAGAAATATGCAGACTTTTCGGGGATTTACGATTTATAATAATTGATGAAGTTCATAGTTTTATGGGTGGTGATCGTGGCCGACAAATTTTAGCTCAATTGGAGAGGGTTTCACGGGAAATTGACCGTATTCCCCGTAGAATCGGTTTATCAGCTACAATTGGGGATCCTTCCTATGCAGCAAATTGGCTCGCTTCAGGCACAAATATTCCAGTCATTGTTCCTGATATTGTTGAACCACCCCGAAAGATTAGATTGGCAGTAGAACACTTTCTTGAACCAACTTGGATCGGAGCCACCACAAGAGAAACTCTACCTATTTTTGGGGAGGCTCTCCCTTCACATCGGTATATTTTTGAAAATACATTGGGTAAGAAAGTGATTATTTTTTCTAATACAAGAGAAGCAACAGAATTGGTAACACGAGGACTTCGAGAGATTGCTTTACACCGTGGATATCCTGATAGATACCACGTTCATCATTCTTGCATCGCTAATTTGCTTCGTGAATCAGCTGAAACCTTTATGAAAGATGATGATGAACCTCATGTTACTGCTGCAACCTTAACTCTTGAATTAGGTATGGATATCGGAGGAATCGAACGAATTATTCAACTGCTTGCTCCTTCTTCCGTATCAAGCTTTGTACAACGCCTTGGGCGATCGGGACGACGCTTGAATCAGCCTTCTGAAATGATGTTTGTCATATCAGAAGACCCTCCTTCAGAGAAAGTTTCCTTTACCCGAACACTTCCATGGTATTTTTTACAGACAATTAGTATAATTCAGCTCTATTTAGAAGAAAAATGGATTGAACCTGCGATTCAGCTAAAATTTCCGATTAGTCTATTGTATCATCAAACCATGAGTATTCTTGCCAGTAGTGGGGAGCTATCACCTGCAAGCTTAGCTCACCGTGTTTTAACTTTATCACCCTTCAAATATGTCAATCAAAATACTTTCCGTGATTTAATCCAACATCTGATTTCTATCAATCATATTGAACAATTACAAGATGGCGGGTTAATTGTTGGATTAACAGGAGAAAAAATTGTTCGAAATTTTCGTTTTTATGCTGTTTTTCGTGATTATTCTGTGGAATTCAGCATTAAAGAAGAAGTCACTTTACGAGAACTCGGTCACATTGATCGAATGTTATTTCCTGGTGAAACTGTTCTCATTGCTGGTGATGCATGGGAAGTAACGGAAATTCATCCTCATCAAAAGCTTCTTTTGGTAAAAAAAATTGAACGTGCTTTCTATGTCTGGCCTGGCCGCCGTCCTGATACTCACACTAAAGTTCTGCAAAAAATGCGTTCGATTTTACTTGAAAATACCCTTTATGGTTATCTTCAAGATGGTGCAAAAAGACGGATTACTGAAGCTCGGACGTGGGGATCGAAAAATCATTTGGACACTGAGGTTGTGTTCAAATTGTCTGGAAAACGGTTTGCTTTATTTCCTTGGGTCGGGACTATAGAGTACCAAACTTTACATCGTATATTGCGATTTATTGGAAAGGATTATGGTATTTCTCATGTTCGTCCACCTCCCAGAATTGATCCTGAACCGTATTTCATAACCTTTGATTCTGAGGATATCAATAATCCTTCTGAATTAACAGAGCTTCTCAAAAACATTGTAAAATCAGTTAATTCCCCTAAAGACCTTATTGATTCAAATGAGAAGTTTCTATTAGAACGCTATGACCATTATTTATCGAAAAAAATGCAGCAAAAAGCATTTACAACTGATTATTTGAATATTGACAATCTAAAAAAAGTAGTTTCTACCTGGTAACTAGCATTTTGATTGATTCTGATTAAGTTTATTATCATGAAACAAGATATTGTGGAATTAAATCGAATCGCATGGAATCGTGTTGCAGATCATTATGCTACAAGTGGACATAGTAAACTTACTAAAACTTTTGACTATTTTTATGGCCAATTGAAACCAAAATGTCGAGTTCTAGGTATCGGTTTAGGTACTGGAATTCATTTTGCTAAAGTTCTTGTCGATAGTAACTTTTCTGTTATTGGAATTGATATATCTTCCTGTATGATTCAAATTGCTAGATAGAATGTTCCAAATGCAGAATTTCGGAATTATCTAGGTTGGAAATGAATTTTGAAGCCAAATTTGGAGGCGTTTTAACATAGTGTTCAATGGTTCTATTTGACACCCCAAGATTCAATACTGCAGCAAAAAGAATTGTACATTCCTTACAACATTAAGGTTTTTTCTATCTATCTTTGAATGAACCATTTGAGCCTGAAGAGGATCTAGATACAAAAACTATTGTTAATATTATGGGTAAAATAATGTATTCTCGAGGATACTCAGAGAAGGAAATATGTAAAATTTTTATACCCTTAGGACTTTCTTTATTAAACGTTCAAAGATCAATTAGAACCTCTCCTGAATTTGGAATAGAACATACGTTAGAACTTGTTTTTAATAAAAAATTGTAATTTTAATACGTATACTTCGCATATCTTACTGAGGATCTTATTAAGTAGGATAAAAAGCTTCTCCTAGAAATAAATTTCTTTTAAAAAAGGATGAATTTGTCATAAATCTCTAAATATGCATCATAAAATGGTGAAAAAGTATGGAATTTGAATTATCAATTATTATTGGATCAGTTATAGGAGCAGTTGGAGGATTTCTTTCTCAATATCTACGTAAAACTAAAATAAAGCAAGAAAAGTTAGAATTCGAAGCAAAATTCGCTGTTTCAGCTGTTTTAGCTATTATCCTCGGATTGATTATTAGTACATGGTTACAACTAACGGATCCCCTAATTGGGCTTTTTATTGGTTTCCTTCTCGGTTTTGGTGGAAAAGATACAATAGATGAAATTCTTAAATATTATCGTGACCTTAAAAACCAACCATAATTAATAATTAAACAATTTTATCTTGTTTTTATCAAGTATTAAAACAGGATTTGTCAATGCTGGTCCGAGAGTATAAAATATTGTCGTATCAGTTATTTGGTGTTGAAAATAGTGCACATGACCTGCAATAAAAAGCTTGGGAGGATTTTCATCTATTAATCTTCGAATATTTTTGCTTCCGCAATTCTTAATCATTTTTATATGGAAAGAATCACTACATTGATCAGCAAACCCGTACGCAGGTTGATGAGAGATTACCATATCATATTCTTTTGAAGGTAATTTATTTGTTTCATTGTGATTAATTCCTAATAAAGACATTCCAGTTAATTCGATTAATTCATCATAAGACTCTTGTAACCAATGGAAATTATTATAAGAATGCAATCTGCTTTCCAAGTTATTGGCCCCCCAAATCTCTTTATTACCTCTAATACTATAAAAAGGTATAGGAAAGGAAAAATTTTTTGGATATTGATGATAATCAAATATATCACCAGTACAGAGGCAAATATCCGCATTCTTGGCAATCTGAAAAAGTCGTGTAAAATCTCCGTGGAAATCAGCACTTAGAAGTATTTTCATCAATTGGAATCGATTAATTTAAAATTAAATATTTTGGGGTTGAAGCCTATGAGTACGGAAACAATTAAAAATCTACGGTTTTATGATGGGCGTCAGCATTCCATTGAAAGGGATCGTCTTGTTCGATTTGAGCTTAAATCGGTTATCGATAGATATTATCAAACGAAAAGTGTCGATGCTGCAACAGTTCTTGCCGATTTAGGACCAATCCATCTTGATTTTACCAATATTCAAAGTTGGGCTACTGATATACCTGATATTGATCCTAAAAGTGCGCGTCTTTTCACTCTTTGGGGTGAGGATCCAGAAACAAGTGAAATTATAGTTATTATACGGGGTTATTATATTTTAGTTCCCTTTAGTTTTAGTCAAGATGAGTTAGAAGTCTATCACGATGAAAAAAATACTCCATGTTATCCTATTGCTGTTATTTCCTCATTTCGGACAATATATAGTAATATTGACCTTTTAATATTATTAATCGATCGTATAAAGCTTGAACTTACCCAAAATTGGAAGTATGTAAGAAAAAGAGTAATTAATTCTCTTGAAAAAAACCAAATATGGGAACGATATGCCTATTCTCTTGATGAAATCATTTTTTATTCCATTGTTTGTCCATCAATTGATCGGGAACTAATTACAGCCCTGAATCGTGGGGGATTTCGGACAACAGGTGTTCTTCAGATTATGGCTTCTTCTGAACCTAAATATGATGAGATTTTTTTTCAGTCTCATTTAGAAGAAGCTAAAGATATAATTTATGGAACCAAAAAGAACTATCTACTTTAATCCCTTTTATCTCGATTTCTCTTTTTCATAGGAAATTTCCTTTTTCTCGATTTCTTCAAGAAGGATATTCCATTTTGGGGACTTGTGAAGATTAATAAATTCTACTTCATCTTTAAGGTATCTAGTAAATTTTTTCAGTTCTATTAATGTAAATTCCAATTTTAGTATTTCTTTTAAATTTCTAAAAGCATTATCTAATTCATCTACTAAAGCCCATGAACATGCAGCATTGTAATAATACCATAATTTCTTTTCATTATTTACAGCTGCTTTTTCGTACCAACGAGCAGCATTATTATAATCTTTAAGTTTAAAATAGTAATTAGCTCTATGAGCTTCGATATTTTGAAAAGCACATATGTATACACTGAAATATTGAATAGGAGAAAAACCGATTTTTTTAGCTGTTCGTATTGAGGCCTCATTAAATTGTGATGTTTCCCAGAACGGCTTGATTCCTATAGAAAGTGCATGTTGTACAAATGCAGAGCCTAAAGCTGTTCCAAAGCCTCTTTTTTGGTATCCGGGAAATACTTCTATTCCTATTCCACAATTCCCTAAATGTCTGAAATATTCTCCTGTACACCACCCTTCAATTGACTTTTTATTGCCCTCTTCTTTAAGTAAATAATATCCAAATCCAAAATTAAAGAAATCATTACTATTTTCCCACATTTGATTTATTTCATCTTTAATCGATTCTACTCCATCAATATCACTTGAAAGAATTTTTTGAGTAATTTTTTGTATTTTATAATTATTTTGAACCATATCACTCCATTCTGGGTTTTTTAAATCTTTTAAAACTAAAAATACCCGTTCTTCTTTTAAAGGAACTAATTCTTGAAGTTGTGATTCAATAAATATTTCCCATTCTGGAGAAGAATAACTAATTTTCAAATATGCAATATTTTTTGCTAGATTATGAGATTTTATCTCAGATTTAATGAATTCAATAGAATCAATGATAAATGTTGAATTTAAAGGTTTTCCAATAAAATAGCAAATCCATGCATTATCCCACATGAAACCACACGTAGGATGATTTCGGTTATCAAGCCAAATTCTCATAGGAGATTTATGCATAGCAGCTTCAATAGTAAATTGTAAATGTCTTGATTCGGCACATAATGGCAGAGCTTTATTAAATTCCTCACGGTTTATTTCAAAAAATGGGGATTGTGATGTCAATTCTTGTACACCTAATTTATTAGTTCTGATATAAATTTCTGTTCATTTGAGACATAATCAATGGAAAAGGTTCAAGAATCTGTCTTCATTGATATTTTATTCATTGAGGATTTAAAAAAATCTTTTGGATTTAAGGACAGATTTAATCAGCAAACGAGGTATGAATTTGAATCAAAATTATCCCTAAAATTGCTATAAATAATTGTAAATGAATCATTCGACTAATTCTCTTAAATCTCCTGATAATTCTTGCTTCTTTTTTCCAAGGGAAACGCATAATAAGACCTGTTAAGGAAATATATATTCCTGATAATAACCCAATCCATGCAAAAAGAAAAGAAATACCATTATGATTACTAAAAAGCCCATACATATGTAAAAATACTAAACAAACAGAAATTATGCATCCAATACAATGAATATTTAGGAAAATACTTTTAATTTTAAAATAATAGCTTTTATATAATTTTGAAATTTCTTTTTCTTTCCATATCGTCAATGATGTATTTTCATTTGTATAATTCATGATAAATGAGAATAAATATTGAATTAATTCCTTAAAATAAATCCATATAACAAATGGTACAATTGAAATTATTATAATGGATTGGGCAGGGGATCCAAGACCTCTGCTAAAATCATTTTCCTCTCCCTCAATTTCTCTATTATCAAAAATATCGAAATCAGGTTTTATTAAGAAAACGGAAAAACCAAATAAAATTATAACAAAGAATCCTAGTAAAACACCTTTAAAAGATCCTAATAATCTTTTTCTTATATCTAAATAAGTTTTATGGATAATCATTAAAAATTCTTTACTCAAAATAATTCCTTCTATCTTAGAAACTCTTTTTGATTTATTGAAGGTATATATCTTTTTTGTTTGCTATCAATAAATGGCATTTTTTAAAATATAAATCAGTTTGAAGATAATTAGTATTGATAGGAAGGGAATTATTTTCAATTAGTTTAATTTAATGCATAGTCATAAAATCAAAAAAAAAGAAGATAGAATTCATCTTTTACTGGCTAATATTATGTCTGATTCTTGAACTGTCTTTCTGCCAGAATGATTAGCTATTTCAACAGCATATTTAGCAATTTTTGTTCCATAATCAGTTAAAATTTCGTTCATTTGTAGAATTGCTTTATTAGATATTCGAAAAGCACCCGCATTCTGAATTAATTTTTGTACACGAGCATTTTGAAATGCACCCATTTATTTTTCACCTTTTCTCATTATTTTAAGTTTAGACTTGAATATTGTCTAATAGGCTGACTCTTACACGCTTAGATTTAAAGTTATTTATCTACCTTAATTCTCGCTAATAGTATAGAATTTAGATTTCTCCCATATACAATTTTTGATGAATTCCTTTACATTTTTCAGTTAGAAAAAGAGAAATGAATTCATTTATCTCGTTTAGTCATTTTAATTTAGCTTTAACTAAGAATTTCATCCACTCTAGTAATTTCTAGAGCTTTATTAAAATAAAAATTTATAAGTGCAAAAAGCAAATATTCTACAGGTCTTTTCATATTTCCTTTAGAATTATCCGTTTGAACTATGATGAAATATTTAATCACAATATTTTTGTTTGTCTTGGTTCTTCTCTCTGGTAGTGTCTCCTCTACGAATGAGATTGACATTGATTTGGTTATTTTTAATCATACCATTAGCTGGGGTTCATGTCCAGTTGGAGAAGGAGGTCACGGTGACTTCTACTCCTCGAGTAAATTCTCTTTAGGTATTGCCAATAATGGTTCTCAAACGTTTAAAATAGAGGAGATCATTCTTAATTTCACTATTTTAGGAACGGAATGTGTTGCTTCGACACAACAACAACAGATTAAGGAGGATGGATTACCTGTTTCTCTATCTCCTAATTCTTATATGATAGTTAATATCACCTGTCCTTCTAATAATATTCGAATCAGAATTGTTCTAATCGTAGATCAAACAGCTATAGATGTTGGAGAAGTCATTGCTTATGGTCAGGTTAATAAGGTTTATGTCCATTGGGATGAATGGAAGGATTACATTTTTTATACTTCCCCTCATGAGGTTTATTTCCCCTCATTCTATCTTTCAGAGTTCCTCATCATTCTTTTCTTTGTTTCCAGAATTCTAAAAAAGCAATAATGTTTCTTCTCTATTTATCTTCGATATAAGGAAGAAAATTTTAAATTTCTTTTCATTATATCCAAAGATCATGATTCATTTTATTTATTTGATTTCTTTATTAATTGCGATTCCTATTTTCACAATGACGACTAAGAATTCAGCAGTATCACGAACTGAATCAGTAGCTATTTCCAAATCAGTGGCGATCTCTATTAAACTTAAAATGGCTGAAAAAGGTTCTCTTCGTGTTCTTCCAATTAGAATCTTTTCTTTTGCTTCTAAAAATAAAGTATCTGCTTTTTTTTCGTTCTCAAGGATTGTTTCTTTATTTGAGAGTATAATTTCGTCATTTTCTCCAAGATTTTCAATCGAAATCCAAACTATTCTAATTGAATCGTGAATTAAATTCAAAAGTTGTTTAAAATATTCCAAAATTTTTATAGGGACTTCATCATCTGTATTATTCAGCAAATGCAATGATTTCATACTTGATTTCATTAAATTGATTGTTGAATCATCAGATTTTAACAATCGAAATAAATTTTGACGTATTGTTGAGGGTAAAAAACCCTTTGCAATCTCATTTCCTAACCTAATCTCGATTTTGTCTGCATCACGTTCTAAACTTATAATTCGATTTATTATAGATTTTAATCTTGGATCTTGAGGATTATTCTCTCTTGTGATTATATCTAGATATTCTTGTCCAGCTGCAGTAGCATCAAAGACCTTTATTGCATGTTGTAAAAGTAGCTGCTTGATTTTTGTATTTCTTCTTTCTTTAAACCATTTCAGCATACTTTTTTCTTTTTTACTCAAGAGAAATTTCCTCCATTAATCCATCTTCGGGAACGGGGAATAATTGTGTTCTTAAAGGGTCAAATGACACATATACCAATGTATTTAGTTTTAATGGCCCTTTGAAGTCCGCTAGTATAATATCATCAGTTCTCAATCGAATTTGTAATCTATAGAAACTTCCTGCAAACCTAGAGTCAATTATTTTTCCTTTAATGCTTTCTTCACCACTTTTTCTCCTACTTATTCTTACATTCTCAGGTCTTACTGCCAAGACTAATGGTTCACCAATATTTTTATTCTCTTGATTCTTCATTTTTAAAGTAACATCATTTCTTAATTTAAGCTGAACAGAACCATCAAATTTATCGGAGATATAGCCTTCAATAAAGTTTGTTTCTCCTACAAAATTCAAAGTAAATAGTGAATTAGGGTATTCGTACATATTTTTTGGAGTATTAATCTCATGAATGCGCCCATTTTTCATTAATACTACACGATCAGAGATTGATAGACATTCTTGTTGGTCGTGAGTAATATGAATGGCAGTTAATCCAAGATCTTTTACAAGACTTCGTATTCTATAACGTAGATCTGTTCTTACTTTAGCATCTAAAGCAGAAATTGGTTCATCAAGAATTAATAGCTTGGATCCTTTTGCGATCGCTCTAGCTACTGCTGCTGCCTGTTGGGCACCACTCGATAATTGACGAGGATACAAATTCTTTTCTGCTAATATATTAACCAGTTCTAACGCTTTAATTGTCCTTTTATCAATCTCTTCCTTTGAAACCTCGGTCATTCTACTTGGAAATTCAACATTTTCTTTAATTGTCATATGAGGAAACAAAGTAATACTTTGAAATACCATTGCAAAACCACGATCTTCAATGGGAAGATCTATTATATTCCTTCCATCTATAAGAATTTCTGATCCTTCATCAGGTTCTACAATCCCTGTAATACAGTTTATTAGAGTAGTTTTGCCACAACCCGATGGTCCGAGAATGCCAACATACTCCTGGTCCTGAATTTCTAAATTAACTTTAATTAGAGCTTTTACATGCCCAAAAGTTTTGGAAAGGTTTTTAATTATAATATTTGGCATTATCTTTCCCTCTCATAAGGATTGAGGCTATGCGGACTTATGTATACAATTACTTCATCCCCAATTTTGTAAATATCACTATCGTATGAGGAAATCCGTGCAATAATTGGATGGGTTATGTCTTTTATTTGAATCAATAAATTTGTAAATTTTCCAAGGAAAATTTGATCAGAAATTATCCCTTGAAACGAATTATCACCTGTGAAATCTTCCACTTCTTCTATCGACTTCTTTACTGTAATATCTTCAGTTTTCACAAGAACTTTAACAACATCTCCTGGTTTTAATTCTGAGGGCTTACACAATAATTTATGACCTGAAACAAGTGTTACAAATGTACATTCTTCAGTGACTTCTGTAACCTCTCCCTCAAAAATTGTGGATTCTCCAATAAAATAAGCTGAAAAATAATTTTGAGGTTTATCATAGATTTTGTATGGTTTCCCCATTTGAGAAATTTTTCCATTTTTCAGAATTAAAATACGATCAGCAACAGCAAGAGCCTCATCTTGGTCATGTGTCACATGTAAGGTGGTTATACCTAGTTCCTTTATCAATGCTCGAATTTCTGTTCTTAATTGGATATTTAGTCTTGCATCTAGAGCCCTTAATGGTTCATCTAATAGAAAGATTTTTGTATCAGCAGCAATAGCACGTGCTAACGCACATCGTTGCATCATTCCCCCCGATAATTCATTAGGAAAAGCATCATAACGATCTTTTAGTCCAACCATATCTAAGACTTCAGTAACTAATTGAGACATTTCTTCTTCGGTCTTCGTCTTTTTAACCCTTGGAGAAAATAAAATATTATCACGTACATTTAAATAGGGGAATAGTGAATAATTCTGAGGTAAATATGCCACTTCTCGATCTTCAGGTGGTAATTTTAATAAATCAAAATCACCCAGAGAAATTCTTCCCGTGTGTGGGTTTATTAATCCAGCTATTGTTCTCAACAGCGTTGTTTTTCCAGCACCTGTCGGACCTAAAATAACTAGATATTCCTGAGGATGGATAGTTAAATGAATGTTATCCAAAACAACTTTCTTACCAAATTTCACAGTTAGGTTACGGATCTTTATAGAATTTTTAGAATATAAATTCCATAGATATTTTCGGAATTCACTCTGTCCTGCAAGATCCCAAGGAAGGTATTCTTTAACTAATGGTTTTGTTGCTCCGTTATCGTATAATTCCTCGTTTCCATTACTCAATTTATTCCCTCTTAGTCTTTTTCTGTCCGAAAACTGCTCGTAACGTGAATATTACTAGACTAGTAATTATGATTAAGACGATTATTGCCAGAGAAGCTCCAAAATATTGATTTTCACCAATCAACCTTACAATAAATATAGGAGCAGTTTCAAAATTTGAAGCAACAGCTAAAGTTGCACCAGTTTCTCCTACACTTCGTGTAAAAGACATAATTATTCCTGCAATAATTGAGAATTTTATTATTGGTAAAGTAATTAAAGTAAATATGTGAAAAGATTTCGCTCCTAAGGTTCTTGCAGTATCTTCATAGGATAAATCTAAATCTTCTAATCCTCCAATAACATTTCTGACAATGAAAGGGAAAGTCATAGCTGAATGAGCCATTATAACAAAGAATAATTCGTTCACAATTAATTGTTGCCCACCCCAAAATAATCCGACAGAAAAACCCAAAGCAGACGATGGGACAACATAAGGAACATCAACCAATATATCAAAAAATTTACTGAATCTACTTTTCCTTCGAGAAATAAAAATCCCCATAGGAACTCCTAGAATGACATTCAGACAAGTTGCTATACCACCTACCAATAATGAATTGACAATACTCTGAACAAATCGTCCCCAATCAATGATTAACGGAGGCCCAGTTATTCCAATTGGTATATATAATATTAGGAAGAAGGATGGAACAATGACAAAAAAGGTGAGGAAAAGAAGTGTTATTATATTTCTAGACTTTACACTAAATTCAGAACTCAATTTTTTTTCAGTTGTTGTCCAGACTCTTTTTACCGGAACTTTTCCCTTTCTAACAATTAATCGTGATGCTGTCATTAAAATAAGTGCCATTAATATCATTGTAACACATAAAAATGCTAAAGGGGGAATTAAATCAAGATTAATTCCTTTAACAATGTCAATGTCGTGTTTCCAGGTTCCAATTAAAACTGTTCCAGTCCATACAGAAATCTGGGTTGCAGATAGAACTGCCATGACCCCTCCTGTATCACTCAGACTCTTTGCTAAACTCAATATTAAAGCAGTGACAACACCTGAACGAAATAATGGCATTGTGATTGTACGAGCTGCAGTAAAAGCTGAGGCTCCACATGTTCGACCTGCTATTTCAAGATAGACATCAATTTCCTCTAAAATTGCCGCTAATGATCTAACTACATAAGGAAAAGTAGTAGTAAAATGAAATAGAATGAGTATTGGAAGAGCAGAAGTGATAATTCCTAAAGAAAAAGGTGGAGCAGTAACATCAGGCACCTTCCCCCAAAACAATGCAACCGAAAGACCAAGTCCTGCTGTTGGAACAGCTAAAGGAAGCTCAATGAATGTATTTAGGATATTTTGAACCCGTACAGAAAGCTTTCCTCGTACTAACATCCAAGCCAAAGGGATACCAAATATCAGGTCAGTTATTGAAACAATAACTGCAACACTAACTGAATAATACAAAGCTTCAGCAATCATAGTGAATGATTCTGGTTCTGCTTGAAAATAAGCGATTACAAGATCAAATTTCTCAAAAAGATAAAATAATACATATATTGTTGGTGTTAGAATTAGAAATAGAAAAAAAATTAGAATCAAGATATAGAAAGCATTTATAATTTTCTTATTACTACTTAGGGCAGAAAGATAGTCAATAATACTAATTGACCTATAATTTTTGATATTTTTGGTCATGGCTTTTCGCCTTTTAAAACTATCTTACTGGTGCTGCCATAACAATAGAGTAAAGATAATCTGAGGCCTTGCTACAGGCATCAGAAGCATTCTCAAGTGCTTTTGCTGTATCTAAGGAAAGAAATAAAATTGCATTATCGAGCTGGGTTCCTAGTTTAAGAATTGTTTCTTTGGCAAGGTAATATACCTCATCACCTTGACGTTCAAGTTTTTCTATTTTATTTCTATTAGAAATAACCTTATCATCATTTACTCCTAGATATTGAAGGGTTTTAGAAAAAATCTCAACAGAATCTTTAGTTATTGTTGATAATTGAATAAGATAATCGTGTAATTTATCAGGATAATTTAATTTTAAGTTAAGAACCAAATTTGCATTTTTGGAGGCTGTTTTAATCCAATTTGCTGCTTCATCAATTCTTCGTATCATCCTAAACAGATCTTCTTGAACATTTGGTGGGAATTCCCCATGAATGAGCTCTCTTTCTGCCAAAACATCTTGCAGCTGATCAGCTTGTTCTTCAAATGCAGATATTTTACTTATTATCTCGACAGGATTTTGAGTGAGTTCACCTTTCAATGCTTTGTATAAGTTAATAGATTCGCTACATGTTCTTTCCACAGCTTTTGTGTGCTCAATTAAGATTCCCTTAACTGTTATATTTTTATTTGCTTTAAACCAATGTAGCAAACTTCTCTTTTCAACCATGAGTTTTCCTCTCTTCAGGTTATTGAATATATAAAAAATTTAGAAAATAATGCCACCAGGAAAACAAAAAAATAGGAGATTTTTAAAATTCCTATAAGAAAAATAAGGAAATCAATTACCTAACAGTACTCTATATAGTAAGATTACTCATTTGAAAATGAATAATCTAGTGTTTATCTATTTGTGATGAATCTGATAGATTTTTTAAAATATTATCTTAGAATTAAGACATTTGAAGTAAGGAAAGGTTTAATTGCTCTTCTTTTGTGAATAATTCTTTTATAAAGAAGAATACGAGAATTATTGATCCGATGAAACCTGAAGTTAATATCATCAAAAAAATAACAATTTGATATGCTGCTGCTATTAGTGGGTTTGCACCTCCAATAATCATTCCACTCATTAAACCTGGAATAGTCACAATGCCTAAAACCGCAACACGATTTGTTGTTGGTATCATTGCTGCACGATAAGATTCCTTTGTTATACTCTTAATACTGTTCCAAGGAGAATCACCTAAACTTAATGCTGCTTCGATATTCCCTTGACTCTTTTTTACATCAGAAATAAGCCGTTCTAATACAATTCCTGTCATTACCATGACATTTGCAATAACCATTCCCCCCATAGGAATGATATATTCTCCTTTTAAAGGAATTATCTCTAAGATAACAGCCATAGAGATAATAGAAAGACTACCAAATGTGATAGCAATCGATTCTATAGGAAATACCTTAGGATAAGGAAATCGTTGTTTAACAGTGTAAGCAGCGAAGAAACACATGAATAGTAACACAATTACCAACAAAAAAATCTCAGTTATCGCAAAAATAACAACGAGAATTAATGCCATAATAAGAATTTGTACTAGACCCCGTGTAAAACTCCAGATAAACATTTTTTCTAATCCAATTTGTTGCCATTTAGTTAAGGCTATTAAAAGAATTAAAAGAATAATAGAAATCGATAAACGTTGAAGGATCTCAGTTATTATTTCTATTCCTGGTAAGATCATCATTTTTAGTTTTCTCCATGAATAGATTTTGCTTTAAAAAATCGACGAATTTCTTTTTCGTCATATCTATCAAAAAAGGTTTTAGTGTTTATTTTTTCAATTAATCTTCCATTTTTTAAAAATAGTAGCTGATCTGTCAATCGTTTAGTCTGTTCTAAACTATGAGTGACAATTATGATCTTAATCTTTTCTCGTGCAAGTTCTCGTAATGTAGTTTCGAGAATTTCTTCTGAAACTATATCTAGAGAGCTAGTGGGTTCATCTAATAACAATATTTGAGGATTATTAGCAAGTGTCCTTCCTAAAGAAACTCTTTGTTGTTCTCCGCTAGAGAGATTCTCTACATTTAGATTTAAGAATTCAGGAGGGAGAGCTACACGAGATAGAAACGAATAAAGCTCGTCAAGAGAATATTTTATTTTCCAAATATTTGGTCCATATAATAGGTTATCTTTTACTGTTCCTGGAAATAGAAAAGGTCTTTGTTGAACTAAACCAATTTTTTTCCTTAATTGTTTAACAGGTATGAATGTGGTATCTTCTCCATTGAATAAAATTCGACCTTTTGTAGGAGATATAAGTCTATTAATCAATTTAAGGAATGTAGTCTTTCCAGATCCGCTAGGGCCTACTACACCTGTTATACCCTCAGATTCTACCTTTACAGAAATATTCGATAGAATATTTTTCTCGTTAAAAGAATATTGCACATTTTCCAAACATATAGGACATTTATGATTAAATTCAAGCATGATAAGTCACAATTTAAAGACATTGAAGTATTTATCTCCTTGTTAACATGAAATAATACTTTAATCATAATTAAATCTAGGAATCACCTTGCAAAAGAAAAGTAGTGACAGAGTTGGTAAGGTATTGAGCAATCTCATCAGATCTTTTTGTAAACCAAATTGAGTCTAGAAGTATCTTTTTATTTGAATAATCCAATAAGTTTAGATCTCTTTTCGAGAGGATAAAGCGCTTTGGTAAATTCAACTCTTTACTGATTTCATTTCTCCAAATCAATAAATGCTGTTTTAATACTGGCAATTCATTAAAAGGAGGATTATTATTGTTATGTTTTGCTCTTATTTCTTCAAAAGTTTCAGAAGGGAGAGATTTTATGTTCTCTAAAACTTCATGAATTGCCTTTATGTCCTCTGAAGATAGGTATTTTTTTCGTTGTAGTAACTTTTTACGTTTTTCAGGAGTCACGATAACTAAATTTATAAGAGTTTGGTTATTGAAAATAAAGAAGGAGGGTTTATTCCTTTTTAAAGCGATTTCATCACGAATTTTTGCTATTCTAAAGAGTTGGAGTTTTTGGATCTCAGTTAACTCACTAAAACCTTTGATTCGAATAACGGAAAAAGGATTGTACTCTAAAGATGGGAGATCTTCTTGAATTTGATTATGAATGTAATAAAGAAATAATTCTCTTTTCTTCCTGATGATCTCATCTAATATTTTGTTATATAATGGAATAAACCAATAGATTTCTTCGCTTGCATACTTAATTTGAGAATTTGTTAAAGGTCTTTGACACCAATTACTTTTTTGTTGTTTTTTAGGTTTAACATAATGAATTTTTAATTCTTGATTAACAAGGTCTTCCAAACTAATGGTAGCGCGATAGCGTTGTAAAAGTGAAGAAGCAGCTTGAATATCAAAAATTCCCCTTATTTCAATATTATGATAATCTTTAAAATAAAATAGATCCCATGGTGAATCAAAAAATATTTTTGTTATTTGGCATGATGTTAAAACATTGGATAATGAGTTTAAACTCCTGATAGAATTAAGATCAATCAGAAAAACATATTCAGTTGTTGCTAATTGTAAAAGACATGGTCTTTGATAGTAAACTGATTGATATGAAGCTCTTTCTTGGTCTATAGCAATTTTACTTAATTGTTTTGTTGGATCCTGAAAAATTTCAGCTAATAGTTGTAATTCCCAATTCTTTGATAAATAATAAACAGGAATATTCTTAACAACAGAAATTTGTTTAAATGAAAGAAGCGTGGACACTTTAAAACCCATTTACCTACATTCATAAAAATTCAAAGGAAAGATTAAA
This sequence comes from Candidatus Hodarchaeum mangrovi, assembly GCA_016839515.1. Taxonomy (GTDB): domain Archaea; phylum Asgardarchaeota; class Heimdallarchaeia; order Hodarchaeales; family Hodarchaeaceae; genus Hodarchaeum; species Hodarchaeum mangrovi. The sequence continues at coordinate 6,199 of JAEOUE010000138.1, read as the reverse complement.
TTTTATTATTGAAATTTTACAAGATGGGAGAATTTACCAACAAATATGAGTGAATTAAAAGGATATCCACATTATTCTAAGGTGAATTAAAAATAATGACAAAATCATTAACAGAGCTAAAACCATATCATGTATGGAGATTATTTGAAAAAATATCCTCTATTCCCAGACAATCAAAGAAAGAGGATTTAATACGAGTGTGGGTTAAAGAGTGGGGAAAGAAAAACGAGATAAAAATTGAAGAAGATCAAGTGGGTAACCTTCTTCTTCATCAAAATGCAACTAAAGGATTTGAGTCATTTCCAGGAGTAATTCTCCAAGCTCATATGGATATGGTTGCACAAAAAACACCTGATTCCAATCATGATTTTAATAAAGACCCCATTCAAGTAATTATAAATGAAAATTTTGTAAGGGCTGAGAAAACCACGCTTGGTGCTGATAATGGAATTGGTATGGCAATGATCTTAGCTGTTTTAATAGATCCAACTGTTAAACATGGGCCTGTTGACATATTACTAACAGTTGATGAAGAGACAGGATTATCAGGAGCTTTTGCATTAAAATCCTCTTTTTTTCAATTTAAAAATTTAATAAATTTAGACAGTGAAGATGAGGGTGAGATTACTACAGGTTCAGCTGGTGGGGGTGACACAAAAGTGACTTTCTCCTGTAATCTTTTTCCAGCAAATGATCTTCTAGGTTATCAAGTATCAGTAAATGGATTGAAAGGAGGTCATTCAGGAATAGATATTCATTTGCCTAGATTGAATGCAATAAAAATTTGTATAGATATTGTAGAACAACTTCAAAATCAAGGAAAAGATGTATTCATTGAAAATATTCAGGGAGGAAGTGCACATAATGCCATTCCTCGTGATTGTACAATTAATTTTGGATTAAGAAGTGAAAAAGATTCTAAAAAAGCCATAGTTGAAATCATTCGTGAAAAAATAATTCAGTATAGAAAAATCGATCCAAAAATAGTAATAAATCTAGATGAGACTAATATAAAGACCTACATAAAAGAATCAAAGAATATTATTGAACTTTTATCTACTATAGAACATGGACCTCTTACATATTCAAAATCAATTCCTGATCTTGTCGAAACATCAAACAATTTAGCTGTAGTAAAGTCAAATGGAGACTTTGTAGAAATCTCAGTAAGTAGCCGTAGTTCAATTAATTCGGAATTAAATCATGTCAGATCAAGAATTAAACGGTTAAGTGAAAAGTTAGGAGGATCAATCGAATTGGGAAAGGCTTACCCAGGTTGGAATCCTGATTTAAATTCATCTCTTCTAAAACTAGTTCAAAGAGAGTATTCCCGAGAATATCAAAAAGAAGTAAAATTAAAAGCAATCCACGCAGGGTTAGAATGTGGCTTATTCAAAGGAATTGTACCAGATCTTGAGATAGTGTCCTTTGGTCCTGAAATTAAAGGCTCCCATTCACCTGATGAACGTGTTAATATTAGATCGGTTGAATTAATCTGGAATGTACTTTGTTCAGTTCTTGAAAAATTTAATGAAATAGAATCAATTTGAATACAAGGTGAAATGTATGGAACTGAAATTGAAACAAGAAGTATTTGATGAAATTAAATCAAGATTTGAAAAATCAATTCTAGAAAAACAATTTTCAACTTCTTATAGTCTTTATAAAAAAATAGTAGATGAGCTAGCCAATATTTCTTATTTTAACTGGACTGGAATTTATCTATTAAACTCTACTGAAGATCAATTAGAATTGGAGTACTATGTGGGGAAACCAACTGAACACACTACCATAAAAGTTGGTGTGGGAGTCTGTGGATCAGCAGTAACAGGAAATACCGATAAAATTATAGCAGATGTTCGAAATGAAGAAAATTATCTTGCTTGTTCATTACAGACACGCTCTGAGATTGTAGTCTTGATTAAAAATAATCATCAGATTATAGGCCAAATAGATGTAGATTCTGATTTAGTGAATGCTTTTAATGAAATAGATCATGAGAATCTTAAAGATATTGCAAATCTCATTGTTAAAGGATTAAAAACTCTTTAATCTTATTTTAATGATCAGGGGAACTTATCTTGATAGAGATAGTTAAATATAGACCTCAATTTAGGGAGGACATTATCAATATTTGTTTTAAGACAGGTTATATGGGAAGGAGTGCTTCAATGTATTTTAAAGATCCCTACTTATTTGGTTTATTATTCTGCCTTTATTATGTGGATTATGAACCGGAAAACTGTTTTATTGCAGTAGAGAATCATCAGCAAGCTGTTGGATATATTCTAGGATCTTTAGATTCAGAAGATCAAGATCAAGCTTTTAGAAAATTAATTCTGCCAAAAATCATTAGAAGATTATTTTTTAGCACAATCTGGAGACATCCAAGCACTTTCACAACAGTATTACATTTTAGGAAAATATTTTCTAATTCTCCGCCTGTTCCTAATGAAAGAGACATCCAGAAGATGTACCCTGCACATTTACATATAGATATTTTAGACTTCTATCAAAGGAGAGGGACTGGATCGAAATTATTGAAAAAATTTGAAAATCATCTTTGTGAACACAATATTGAAGGAGTCCATTTAGGAACAAGTTCTTACAACAAAAAAGCTATACAATTCTACTATAAATATGGATTTGAATTATTATATCAGAGCCCTGAGGGGTTCGGAATGTGGCCTAATGCACCGAAAGCACGAGCCCTAATTTTTGGAAAGAAATTACATAAACATAATAATAACGAAGAGATTAATAGTAAAATTGATTAAATAAAATGTCTAGTCTATTTCCAAAAGTTAAAAGAGGGTTATATTAAAAATCAAATACCTATAAAAATTACTTGAGGAATTGAAACCCCAGATAGAAGTGTTCTATTATTCGAAATAAAAAAAAAGAAGAGGGAAGAATCTTATCGTCCCTTGAATTCTGCATCTCGTTTTTGCATGAAGGCAAAAACTCCCTCTTGAAGATCTTCTGTAGTAAATACTAGACCTCCACCGTATGATTCTAGCATTAGACCAATATCATGAGGTATTTCACTTCCGTAATTGATCATTTGCTTTGCGATTCCTGCTGCGATAGGAGATACTTTTTTAGCGATCCTCTTAGCGATTTCATAGACTTTCTTCTCGAACTCATCATCATCAAAGTATCCATTGATTAAACCCATTTTGAACGCTCGTTCAGCTTCAATCCGTTCCGCTGTAAGTATTAGCTCCATACTTTTTCCAACTCCAATATGTTTTACCATCAATTGAGTTCCACCCCACCCTGGAATTAAACCGAGACCTACTTCAGTTAGACCTACTTTTGCTGATTTCTTTGCGTATCGTAAATCGCAACTCATGGATAGTTCTAAACCACCACCAAATGCATATCGTTCAATAGCTGCAATAACAGGTTTTGGGATCTCTCGAAATCTCTTAAATGTGGTTTGACCTTTTCTTACATAGTTTTTAAATGCCCACGCACTATCTGGAATGCCTCCTGCAAGGTCAGCACCAGCTGAAAAACAATTAGCTTTACCTCTAACAACAATAACACGAGTTTCATAGTCTTCAGCAAGAATATCAAGAGCCTTATTAAGTTCATCAAGTAGTTGACCCCCGATTGCGTTAACTGGGGGATTATTTAACCACAGAGTTGTCACAAAGTTTTCAGGATCCTTTTCGATTTCAATTTTATCAAATTCTGGTCCTGCTTTCTTAGCTGCTTCAGCTTTTACTGCTTCTTTTGCTCTTTCATTTAATGATCCATCTCTAACCCATTTATGAGCTTTAAAGACTTCTAATCCATATTTGTCCGCTAAACTGTCCATATATTCAGTAAGTTCCTTAAAATCAGCATTTTCAGCTAATTCGAAGGGTCCAAAAGGATTATTCATTCCTTTCTTCATTGCAGTATCAATGTCTTTTGCACCTCGGGGTGCAATACCTTCTTCTAAAACTTTTGCAGCTTCATTAATTTGTACTCGCATTAGATTCATGATATCAAAGTTACAGGCCTTAGATAAATCAATTTCGGGACGTCCACCGTCAGAAGGCCATTTATAAATTCCTTCTCCAGTTTTTTTACCTAACTTATTTTCATCAATTAACCTTTGCATTAATGGTGTAGGTTTGTAATCAGGGGACAGTCGATCTGCAAGATAATTCATTGAGTGATAAGCTACATCTAAGCCTACAAAATCCATTAATTCATAAGGACCCATTCGCATCCCCATCATTTGGGCTGCGGCATCAAATTCAGCAGGAGGGTATTCCTTTCTGTCTAACATCTGATGAATGAGTAGCATAGTAATCGCATTAATACGATTTACAATAAATCCAGGGTTATCTAGCGAAACTACAGGATCTTTTGTCTGTTTTTTGGCAAAGTCAATTAATAATTGAATAGTTTCATCAGATGTATTCTTGCTTTTAACGATTTCGATCAATTGCATTAATACAGGAGGATTAAAGTAATGTAAACCAGCTACTTTCTCTGGTCTCTTTGTTGCTTCACCAATTTCCTTAATACTCATATTACTAGTATTAGAACATAATAAAGCATGTTTTGGACAATATTTATCAAGATCGCTGAATATTTTCTTTTTTAACTCAAGATTTTCAGGAGCTGCTTCAATTGCAATATCTGCATTTTTACATACTTCTTTCAAATCTGTAGAAATCGTTAAATTCGCCATGAAACGTTTATGATCTCCTTCAGAAATTCTTGCTTTTTCCGCGAGTTTTTTTAAACTCCAATCAATCCGATTCTTACCCTTTTCAACAAATTCATCTTTAATATCATACATAGATACAGTATAACCAGTCATAAGGCAAACTTCAGCTATACCATGCCCCATATCGCCTGCTCCTATGACTGCTACATGTTTAATATCATCTACTTTCATATTATTTCACCTATTCCTTTATTTACTATTGAAAAATGATTAACCTCCTTTTTGTAATACAGTAGCGATTCCTTGACCACCACCTATACAAGCATTAGCTAATCCATATGTTCCATCTTCCCAATTTAGAATACGAGCTAATGTTCCTACTAATCGTGTTCCTGTAGCACCAAGAGGATGTCCTAAAGCTAATGCACCACCTTTGACGTTGACTCTGTTCCTATCAATATCAAGTTGCTTAATACAATTTAGAGCAACTATTGCAAAAGCTTCATTGATTTCCCAAAAATCAATATCTTTTGCTTCAAGACCCGCATGTTTTAGAGCCATTTTTGAAGCAGGTACAGGACCTTGACCCATAATACCTGGATTTACACCAGCCCAACCAAATGATTTAATGGTTGCAAGTGGTTCTAATCCATAAGTACGTGCTTTTTCTTTAGACATTAAAATCATCGCTGTGGCACCTGCATTGAGAGGAGACGAATTCCCAGGAGTTATTACACCTTCAAAATCAAATGACGGCATTAATCCTCGCATGGCTTCCATTGTACTTCCTCGGCGTACAGAGGCATCAATATCAAATATTTCTCCATTAGCAAGTTTAATTGGCATGATTTCATCTTTGAAAAAGCCTTCGTCCTGAGCTTTTGCTGCAAATTCATGAGATTCTAAGCTATATTGATCTAAATCGTCACGAGTTAACCCATATTCTTTAGCAGCTAATTTGAAAAGTTTTTCAGCTGTTAATCCCATAACAAATCCTGTCGCAAAATCATATTTTGCATATTGTTCTTCAGCAGCAAGAAATGTAGGAGGATCGATATTGGGATTGTTGGCCATTGGAATATGAGTCATATGTTCTATACCAGCAGAGACAACTACATCGGAATAACCAGTCATGATTTGCATTGCACCTGTATGAATCGTGTTCATCGAAGAACCACATTGTCTGTCAATACCTTGAGAACTAACTGATTCAGGAAGACCTGCTAAGGCAACAATAGGTCTTCCTCCATATAACCACTGCTCCATGATTTGAAAAGCGGCACCTACAAGAACATCTCCAATATCTTTAGGATCGATACCTTTTCGATTGATCATCTCGCGAATTAAGCGCCCTGCTAGTACATCCATTCGAAATTCATTCAATTTATCACGATCGGGGTCGTTTGGTCGTGAACGTGAGAATGGAGTTCGAAGATAGTCAACTATTACAACTTCACGCATCTTTTTCTCACCAAATGTTGGAAAATTCATCTTTCTACTATGTGTTTTTCTAGTATATTTCGCTTT
>JAEOUE010000137.1 GCA_016839515.1 Candidatus Hodarchaeum mangrovi | reverse complement strand
CTTTTATCACCTCAACCAAGCGCATCAATGGCGCAGGATTGAAAAAATGCATCCCAATTACATTTTCGGGTTTATTACAACCTTGAGCAATTTCTGTAATGCTAATAGATGAAGTATTCGAAGCGAAGATACAATGCTCAGGTGAATTCTCTATTACATCCTTACATAGCTTTTGCTTAAGTTCAGGTTTCTCTAATACAGCTTCTATTACAAGATCCGCGTTTTTTACCGCATCAACTAAATTTTTATTGACTTTTAATTTTTCCATCATTGATGCTGCAGTCACGCCTTTAGGTAATTTTCCTTTCTCCTCTAATTTCTCGAAACCCGTTTTGTTATACTCTAGTCCCTCTTGGATAATTTTATCACTTACATCCACCGCAGTAACATTATAACCTGCCATTAAAAAAACTTGAGCAATGCCTTTTCCCATATCCCCAAAACCAAGCATTACGACATTTTTTACTTCCATATTTCTTCACGCTCTTTTTACTATATTAAAGTAATGTGTAATAAATAGACAGTACTCATTAAAAATGTTTTTGAAAAATATTTGTCTTAAAAAAAAAATAGGAGATATCTCTAGTTATTATTCCTATTTTATTAAAAACTCTCTGGGTATTTCTTGTGCTAATCCTGCTTTTTTGAATTTTTGTCCATTATCTACATATAAATTAGAACCTAACTCCTTCAACTGTTTTTCAGGATATTCTTTTTTCTTAACCGCAGGAACCCCTGCATACAAACAATTGTCTTCAATCTCACCATTCACCACTGCTCCAGCAGCAATGATGACGCCTTTACCAACCTTTGTTCTTTGTAAAATAGTTGCATGAATTCCAATTAACGTGAAATCCCCAATAACGGTTGGACCATGAACCATAGAGAGGTGTCCTAGAGTCACATTCTTACCAATTTTACAAATTCCTCCTACAGTAGAATGAATTACAGAGTTTTCTTGTATGCTGGTATTTTCTCCAATTATAATTTTACCCCAATCCCCACGAATTTTAGCTCCAAACCATATATTTACATAAGCTCCAATCTCTACATCCCCTATAATTACAGCATCTTTAGCTATAAATGCGGTGGGGTGAATTTGTGGAGATGTGCCATTAAAAGGTGATTTACTTATCATGAGATTTTTAAAAACCTTTTGTATTAAATATGATTTATTAAAAATAGGATTAATTAAGTTATTGTTGGTGAATTTGTATTTATCTTCTCATTTTTATTAGGGCTTTTTCAAACTTTCTACTAGATCATCAACTCTTTTATGGTTATCTTCAGAGCCTATATAAGTTCTAAATAACCATTCTTGTACTTTAAGAGCACCATCCAAATCATAATTTAGGATTGAATGACCAAGTTCTTTAATCTCTTTCAAACATTCCTTATTGTAACTTGCCATCGTTCTGGCTATCTCTGATACAGATTCAAGAAGGGTCCCTTCGGGAAAAACTTTACTCACGTATCCCATACGTTCAGCTTCATAAGCGTCATATATTCTCCCTGTAAGAGCAACTTCCAAAGCACGTCCAAGTCCAATAATTCGCCATAATGGGTCTAATATAGGAGTAAGTGTAAGAGTTATTTCTCTCTGCCCAAATTTTGCCCTTTCGGAGGCATAGCGGATGTCACACATAAGAGTCAAATCAAAACCGCCAGCAATCGCAGCCCCTCCTACAGCACAAATAACAGGCTGGCTGCAGAACATGATAGCTCTGTACGCTCTATGAAATAGAGCTGTAAATTCTTCATTGGATACTTTTTCAAGCGTTCTAATAAAATTAAGGTCAAAACCTGCAGAGAAGTATCGTTCACCTCCAGTGAGAATTATTACATTAACATCATCTCTTTCACTAAGAGCGTTAAACGATCTTTCTATTTCCAAAAGTACTTCAGGTGAAAGTGCGTTTCTTTTCTCTGGGCGATGAATTAATACTGTAGCGACTTTCTTATCTATTGTTACTTTCAAAAATTCAGTTTCCATTTTGATCATAACTGTTAGTTTTTTAAACTTTATAGATATTTCTTATAATATCTTCTTATAGATAAAACTTAATTCGGTTTTGGGGGAGGTATTCTAACAATCCTCTCCTTTTGAACAAGTGCAATGGCATTTTCTGGGCAAAAGAAAGCACAAGAACCACAACCGATGCAATAATCACCAACTCTTTCAGCTTTTCCTTGATCATTTAATTGCATAGTACTTGTGTGACAATGCTCAACACATGTACCACATCCAACGCAAATTTCTTGATTCACTTGAGCTATATAGTTCGTTGCATTGACGGTTAAATTTCCAACTTGACCGCAACAACAGGTGCAACAATTACAGATAGATGTTTCTGGCTTGTTTATGTCAAAATTTGGATGGTATGCTTTATGAACTAGACCATCTTCTTCTGCTTTTTTCAGTATTCCTAAAGCTTCCTCTTTAGTTATTAACCTACTAAATCCTTGCTCAGCTGTAAAACGAGCTGATTTACCAAAAGTAAAACAGTTTTCTCTTTCATCGGTTTGTTTACATGGTTGATCTAATAAGTCTTTATGATGCCTACAATAACAATGACCTACTGCGATATCATCAAATTTTTGTACTAATTCTTCAACCGTTTGAGATGGAAGTATCTTCTCTTCTGGAGGTTCTAATTCTTCATCAATCTCTAAAACAATTTCATTACCTGTTGCTTTATTGATGTTAAATGGAATTGTCCTATCAATGGGAGGCATATTTTGAAGAAATTTCAGAACAGCATCATAATGAGAGCGATATATCTCTTTAGATTCATCGGACATTTTTTTAAATAACTGTGCCAATTCTCGGTTCTCAGGTGTATCTTCAAGTTTTTTCATAAAGGTATATTCAAAAATACCAACATTTATATAAGGCATTAATCGATAAACCATTAAACCTTGAGTATTAGGTTGATTAAAGATTAGGCCAATCTTAGCCAAGCTTTCAACATGTTGGTTAATTTCATTTTCATCCATTCCAGTACTTTCCTTCAATTGTTCCATAGTTTGTGATTTTTTCTTTTTGAAAGCTAAGACGAAATCTAAATGATTTTCTTTAACTAAATGCTTTAATATTTCAATTAATGTATCCGTTACCGTTAAAGGTGTCCCACCAGCATTGTTTATTATTTGAGCTGCTTTCTTATATTTCTTTTCAATAGTTTCAGACAAAATGATTTTACCTTTTAAATTAAGTTAATACTTATTTATAATTAGAACTATTCTTAATTCTTTCGATTTTAAATGAAAAGGGGATATTAAGGATTTTTCCAATAGATCTTGCTGTTTTTATAAAAATTACAAAACCTACCTTTTTGTATGCTTTGAATATACATTGAGCATTTAATATAATTAATCATATTTTAATTTATAAATTTGAGAAAAAAAAATATAATAATACTAGCTTTAATTCTGATTGCAATTCTACTCACTCATCCACTTATATCTTAGGTTTTTCAAAGTTTCTGCTAAAATTTTAGGAATTTTATACTAAAACTAGTAATGAAATTAGTTGATGAAGATTTAATAAAAAACTCTCGTTATGATTTAATAAGATAAAGAATTAATTTCATAACCTACAATTTCCCACTTATGTGTATAAAACTATGAATGATATAGGAAAGGATAAAGCTCTTGATGGATTAGAAATCGTTAAAACCGGTTGTTGTCATGATTGTGGTGGACGATGTGTTCTGAAAGCTCATGTTAAAGATGGTAAAATAATTCGTTTCGAAACTGATAACAATGATGAACCCCAACTTAGAGCATGCATGCGGGGAAGAGCCTATAGACAACGTATTTATTCACCCAAAAGATTGCAATACCCTCTTCGTCGTATAGGCAAAAGGGGTGATGGATTATTTAAGCGTATTAGTTGGGATGAAGCATTAGACGAAGTTGCAAAGAAACTTAAAGAAGTAAAGGAGCGATATGGGAATTCAGCAATACTTTTTGTTGCAGGAGCAGGAAATCAAGGTATGTTACATGGTCCAGTTCCAGCAGGGTTAATGTTGAACCAATTTGGGGGGTATACTCGGATGTGGG
>JAEOUE010000136.1 GCA_016839515.1 Candidatus Hodarchaeum mangrovi | reverse complement strand
TGGCAAAATATTAGATTTATATTTCCTGTTTCACGTACAATATGGGTTACATCTGATTCGGTGAGAAGTGGGTTAATGGGTACTACGGTAGCGCCAGTTTCTAGAACACCCAACCATGAAAATATAAATTCAGGACAATTAATAGACATTAAACCTACAAAATCTCCTTTCCCTATACCTAAATCTGTTAAAGCATTTGCAATTTTGTCAGCATTATAAATGAGTTCTCTATAAGTGTATTTTTTATTAACTTTTTTATCTAAGATACACACATTATCAGGGAATTTGTTAGCTGAAACTCTTATGAAGTCATGTACAGGGATAGGATCAAATTTTATCGATTTAGGAACTGTTGGGGCTCGAAATTTTAACCATGGTCTATTTGGATTTACATATGGTGATTCATTCTTATAATCAAATTCTGGTTCCCAATCTGAATAATTTTTTATTTTTATCACCTATTTTTTTCCATAATAATCATTAATTTTGAAAATAACTAATATGAATTACCAAAAGGTTTATTCTAGGACTGTGACATCTACACCTTTTGATTTAATGGCATCGATAACTTTTTTAGATGCTTTTTTATCTGTAATAAGAAAATTAATTTCTTCAATTTTTACGCATGTAGAAAGCGATCTTTTATCAAATTTACTTGAATCAATTAGAGCTATAACAGTTTTTGCGTTTTTACACATAATTTTTTTTATTTCCATTTCTATCGGATGTGGATCCATAATTCCATCTTCAAGTGTTACTCCTGTGCCACTTATAAAAGCAGTATCAACCTTATAATGACTAAAAAACTGTTCTGCTTCATGTCCTACGAATGTAAAAGATGTTTTACGAAGAATGCCTCCACATCCGATAACATTCATATGAGATAAAAACTTTGATGCTAAGAATAATGTATTTAGACCATTGGATAATAACGTAAGATTTTCTTGCTTTAAATGAGGGATCATTTCCAATACTGTGGACCCACCGTCCAAGAAAATAATATCAGAGTCTTTTACATAATTCTTTGCTGCATATTTTGCGATTAATCGCTTTTCAGTTAGATTTTCTTTCCTTCGTCGATCAAATTCTTCCTCTTTATCGTTGCCTTGATCAACTTTTAATGCTCCACCATGAGCTCTGATTATCTGACCTTTAATCTCAAGTTCTTTCAAATCTCTCCAAATTGTCATTCTTGAAACATCGAATAACTCAAGCAACTCCTCTATTGATGCGGATCCTTGCTGGTTAACGAGTTCAATGATTTTTGCTCTCCTTTTTTCGGCGATCATGCTTTACTGATGATACAAATTTTGTATTATTATATAAAAAAATATAACATATAAATAAATCATTAATGGATATTTACATTTCCAAATTAAATTCATAATACCCAGAACCCAATTCAAATATAATAAAATCATCATTTTCTTCCAAAAATTCTATGAAATCATTATTAATATTATGTTTTCCTTGTTCCCAAATTATATTATCACCTTCTTTTAACTTTGTCGCATTAGGTTCTTTTGGAAACCATAATTCCGCAGTGGAACCTAATGGAATCTGACATAAGAGTTTCAATTTATTAGAAAATTTTTCCCAAGACACATGTAATTTTCCTCTAATTGTATCTAATGAGGCGCTCACATATTGCATATCTGAAGGAATAAAAGGCTTTATTTTTATTGACTTCCAACTTGGCTCAAGTGTATTTATTCCTGCTAAAGATTTGAAAAACCAGGGATCAACTGATCCAAGCATAATGTGATTATGAGAATTCATACCAGCACCTTCTAGTTTTTCCCAACGTTCCCAAAGTGTTGTTGCGCCCTCCTTTATCATATAACCATATCCAGGAAAGCTTGTTTGGTTGACCATTTTATAAATTACATCGGGAAAACCATTATCTGTTAATACATCAAATATATAACGAGTACCTACGATACCAGTATTGAAATGATAGTCAAATTCATCCCGAATACTATTAATGAGTGTTGTCATTACATGCTTGTGTTTTTTTTCTGGAACTATATCTAAATAAAGAGGGAGAACGTTTGAGGTTTGACTTACTGTAAAATCTGTGGGGGCTAGCTTTTCAGTATCATAAGCAGTTTTAAGAAATTTGTTATTGAATGCATTTTTGATGTTTGCTAATTTAATTTCAAGATTTTGCGCATCTTCGACCTTCCTTAATATATGTGCTATCTTAGATAAAAGAAATATATCATGATAATAGTACCAAGAAGATGTTAATGCTACAGGTGTTCTACGAGAAACAATACAACAAGGAGGACACCAATCTCCATATTTTCCTATTAAGATTAGATCATCTTCAGATATAGATGAGAGAAATTCTATGTATTTCCTCATCGAATCATAGTGATCCCTTAGTACTTGGATGTCGTTGTAATAGTAATAAAGATACCATGCTATAGTAATATAAGCAGTACCCCATGCTGGATCAGCGGGATATAAACTCCAATAGGGAGGGACAACATCGGATATACTCCCATCTTCTTTCTGGGATAATTGAATATCTCTTAAATATTTAGTATAAAATCTTGCCATGTCAAAATTAAAAATAGCTTCTTCAACAGTAAGTTGAGCGTCTCCCATCCAGCCTTGTCTTTCGGCCCTTTGGGGACAATCAGTAGGAATACTCATTAAATTACTTAATTGACCCCATATAATGTTATTATGAATTTGATTAATTAATTGATTTGAGCTATGGAATTTGCTTGCTTTTGGTACATTAGTATGAAAGAACAAACCCGTAAGAGTTTCCAAAGTTGGAACTCCTGGAAATCCAGTCAATTCCACATATCGAAATCCATGATATGTAAAGTGTGGTATATAAGTTTCTTCTCCTTTGCCCTTAAGAATATAAACATCAGTTGCTAATGCTTCACCATTAGTTGCCAAATTTAAAGTTCCATCTTCATAAATTAACTCAGAAAATCTTAATTGTACTCTTGTACCTCTTGGTCCTTGAACCTTCAATTTACAAAATCCTGTGAAATTTTGACCAAAATCAAATATATACATTCCTGGTTTTGGGTTATTTATTTTAATAGGGATTAACATTTTTGTAATCCTAATTGGTTCCATCATCTGTGAAGCTAATTTATGTCCAGATACGACAGCAGCATTAATCCAAGAAGAATCGTTAAATTTAGGTTGATCCCAACCCATTTGTTCTTCTCGAGCATCAAAAACCTCTCCGAAGTAAATCCCATTTTCCTTAATTGGCCCATTTGAGACTTTCCAAGAGTCATCTGTTAAAATTTGTTCATTAGACCCATCCTTATAATAGATGTGTACTTGTAAAATAAGTTTAGGAAAATCATATTTAAAGAGTTCAATACATCTTCCGTTTCCTAGGATTACTCCAATAGTATTATTACTTTTAAGTTTATCTGTAATATCATATGTTGAATAAAGTGCAATCTTATGGTAATCTGTCTGAGCTGGGTCTAATATTCTGTCACCCACCTTTTCTCCATTAAGATGGAGTTCATAATATCCAATTCCACAAATGTAAATTTTAGCAGAATTGATTAATTTAGAGGTTTTAAATTCCTTTCTTAGATACACAGCATTAACTTCCTTAATTCTTCCTGTCAGACCACTTTCTCCTGATTTATATTGAAATTTTTTTCGGGAACTTTTCTCAATAAACTCAGGCCTACTAATCCACTTTGCTTTCCAATCAGTTTCTTCTAGTAATGCTGTTCCAAAAGATGCAGTTTCACTATAATTACTTTCTTTAGAATTTTTATCCCACCACTCCACTTTCCAATAATAAGTTTGATTACTTTCAAGTGCCTTGCCATTATATATAATATTGAAATGATTATTATCATTAACTTTCCCGCTATCCCATATATCTCCATTATTAGAGTTTAAATTAGTTATATCTGAAGCGACAAGAATCCGGAAAGCAGTTTGTTTTTGATTTCTTCCCTCATGTGTTAATAACCAAGAAAAACGAGGTGATCTAGTGTCTATACAAATAGGATTATATAGATATTCACATTTTAAATTATATGGTGGTTTAATCATAAATATATTATAATACATTTTGATATAAAAAGTTATAAATTTCAAAGTGCATTCTCTATTAGTAGATGTATTTTTAATGAAAGAAAACCAAATAAAAAATTCGTTCAAAATCGCAGAAAAGAGATATGCAGAATTAGGAGTTAATCTTAGTGATGTACTTGCAATAATGAAGACTATTTCCCTTTCAATTCATTGTTGGCAAGGGGATGATGTGGGGGGATTTGAGCGCCCAAATTCTGAACTATCCGGAGGAGGTATTTTAGCAACAGGTAATTATTTGGGGAAGGCGAGATCAATTATAGAACTTCAGTCAGATATATCAAAAGCATTATCTCTTATACCTGGTAATCATCGCGTTAATCTACATGCCATTTATGGAGATTTTGGAAATAAATTCATAGAGAGGAATGAAATTGATCCAAAGCACTTCCAAACTTGGATTGAGTGGGCTAAAGGAAAAAAAATTGGATTAGATTTTAATTCCACTTTATTTTCTCATCCAAAAGCAGATTCAGGATATACATTAAGTAGTAAAAATCCCGAAATCCGCAAATTCTGGATAGACCATGTAATGAGATGTCGTGAAATTAGCGTTGAGATTGGTAAACAATTGAATAATAAGGTTATTCATAATATCTGGATCCCAGACGGTTCAAAGGATGTATGTGTAGATCGATTTGGTTATAGGAGATTATTGAAGGATTCATTGGATCGAATTTTTGAACAGGAACTAAATCCTCAATATATTCAAGATTCACTGGAGGGAAAGCTATTTGGAATCGGAAGTGAAGCTTTTGTAGTTGGAAGTCATGATTTTTATTTAAGTTACGCTGTAAAAAACAATCTAATGTATACTCTTGACTCGGGTCATTTTCATCCCACTGAAACTGTAGGAGATAAAATATCAGCAATATTACCTTTTGTAAAAGGCATTTTACTACATATCAGTAGGGGTTTACGTTGGGATTCGGATCATGTGGTCATCTTAAACGATCAAGTAATTGAAATTGCCGAAGAAATAATAAGAACTAATGCCTTAGACAAAATCTCTATTGGGTTAGATTATTTTGATGCATCTATTAATAGGATTGCTGCGTGGGTTATCGGAGCTAGATCAACATTAAAAAGCATACTTTACGCTTTACTTCAACCCAAAGAACTACTATTAAGTTATGAGAATGGAGCTAAGTTATTCCAACGATTAGCCATGTTAGAAGAACTTAAATCTCTTCCATTTGGTGCAGTATGGGATTATTTCTGTTATAAAAGTAATGTACCAATAGGAAAAGATTGGATTAAAGAAGTAGAAGATTATGAAAAAACAAATTTGTCGCAAAGAAAATGACTATGAAAGGGTTAAATAACCAAATTCTTGAAATAGATTTAAATAAAGAGAAATTTTCAATTAAATCTATATCTGATGATTTATCCATAGATTTTTTAGGTGGAAGAGGGCTTGGTGTAAAATTATTGTCAGAGAGACTTCCTTTAAATATTAATCCATTGGATGAAAAAAACTTATTAATATTTGCAACTGGACCTTTTGGTGGGACAATTGTACCTACTAATGGACGGTTCTCACTAGTTACAAAATCTCCTTTAACAACTGGTGTTTTTTATTCTAATTCCGGAGGAAATTTCGGAG
>JAEOUE010000135.1 GCA_016839515.1 Candidatus Hodarchaeum mangrovi | reverse complement strand
TACTACAAACATTGGTTGGACCATCCTATTCTCAAAAGCGGGGGCAATCGTGACAGATATAGGAGCAGTACTATCACATGCAGCCATAGTAGCCCGAGAATTAGGCATTCCAGCAGTTGTAGGGTCTGGAGACGGATCTGTAAGACTGAAGACTGGAGACCGTGTCTTAGTAGATGGAAGCAAAGGCAAAGTACAAATTATCCAAAGAGCTTAGATTTTAGGGAGTAGTTTAAATGACAGCTAATTCTCCGCTAAAGAACTCTGGAAAAACTTTGAGTCCTCTATATTTGGCATCATTCATAATCATTTCAGGCTATTCTGTGATTGTACCATTCTTACCTCTTTATGCAAATGAATTATTATCTGAAATCCTAATTGGAAACAATATTATCATAGGAATTGCTTTTCAAATAGGGATAATTACTGCAGGTAACTTATTAATGAAATTTCTCTTATCTCCTGCATATGGAGACCTTTCGGATATTTCTGGTAGGAAACCAATTATTGTCATAGGAATGACAGTGTACACTTTCTTAATGGCAGGATATGGTTTAGCTAGTGATTTTCTTTCTTTATTCTTATTAAGGATGTTATCTGGAGTTGCATCTGCTGCTGTCTGGCCTGTTGGACAAGCATTAGTTGTAGATGCTTCTTCAGAAGAAAGAAAAGGAAGAAACCTTGGTTTTTATATGCTGAGCATGATGGCTGGCCTCACTACTGGTCCATTCATTGGATATGGCTTTTTTACGATTCTAACTGGTATGGGATACTCTGAGATCCTTTCATACCGATATACATTTATTGGCGTAGCTTCCTTAGGTGTAATAGCTACTTTATTTCTTATCTTCAATGTAATTGATCCAAAAATTCAGAATATTGAGACTTCAAAGAGAGAAATCTATTATTCCAGTTTAAAGCAATTATTAAGGAAAACAGTTGAGAGTCCCCTTTTTATTTTCCAGATATTTTTCAAATCTCCAAGTTATCGATCATCCGATCTCTATACGATTTATTTTGTAGCCATTGTAAATGGATTTGCTACTGCACTTTTATTACCAATAACAGCATTATTCCTAGAAGAATATTATCTATTGAGTTCAGGGGAAATTGCTATAATAATAGGAATTGTAGGCATATTAGCACTTTTTGGTGCTCCTGTTGGTGGCTCATTAAGCGATAAGATTGGTCGAAAGCGGACTGTTTGGGTCTCTGGACTATCAGTAGCTTTGTTTGTGACACTTTTAGGTGTAAAAACCGAAATTATAATTCTTGTAGGCATTTTTGCATTCGTTCGTTTTCTTTTCATGTCAATGCAGTCATCGTTTAGAGCTTTTCAGAGTGATTTAATCCCAGATACCTCTAGAGGTAAGGAATTCGGCATTGTGGATGCTACATACAATCTTGGAGCGGTATTCGGACCAATACTAGGGGGATATTTGTATGATTTGTTTTATCTCCAGGAATTTCAAGTTATCAATAATGTAGTATTAACAGGAGCAGGTATTGCTTATTTAAGTTCAGGACTCCTCATGTTAATATCAAATCTTGCATTGATTTTATTTGCAAAAGATCAGAAAAGTGTAAAAAATAGTAATTAAATCTTTTAAAGTCTGTTGCTACCTATCTTCTGCCTTCTGGGATAAGGATCAAATAAGCTCCTTTTCGTACACTCAAAAAATTTTATTCTTAATCTTCTTTTCAACAACATCAAATTAAATTACTTTGTTTTCAATAGTTTGAAACAAATAATAATAGGATTATGAATTCTTCCATATTGACTCAAAAGGGTTTTAGTCCTTTACTAGCATCTTTGAATAGATCTAATTTGCTAATTCCTTTTTGCCATTAAATC
This sequence comes from Candidatus Hodarchaeum mangrovi, assembly GCA_016839515.1. Classification (GTDB taxonomy): domain Archaea; phylum Asgardarchaeota; class Heimdallarchaeia; order Hodarchaeales; family Hodarchaeaceae; genus Hodarchaeum; species Hodarchaeum mangrovi. The sequence goes on along the minus strand of JAEOUE010000135.1, from coordinate 1,631 downwards.
AAACTATTTAATAAATAAAAAATCATTCTTCTCCATTAAAATCACATGTAAAGATGGTTTCAATGAATAATTCTGATAATATTATCCAATCATTCAAAACCGAACTCAATAATGCTATGTCAGACCTCAATATCCCTGGAATAGCATTTACATTAGTAACGAAGAATGAAATACTACTATTAGAATGTCTTGGACATCTCGAGATGGAAAAAGTTAACGATGTCAATGCTGACAGTCTATTTTGCCTACAATCAACAACAAAGACCGTGACCGCTGTTGTTTTCCTTCTAGCTGTACAAAAAGGGATAGTACAGTTAGACGATCTAGTTATAAAATATTATCCTGATTTTTCAGTAAACAGTCAGTATGGTGTAGACCAGGGAAATAAGATTACTTTTAGACACCTTCTTTCTCATACTTCTGGTCTTGCTAGAGAATCTAGAGATGGAGGAGTTTTTGATCACAAGAAACCAACTTGGAGGAAACATATTCTAGGTATTAACAACTCTTGGTTAAAATTTCCAGTGGGTACAAGTTTTGCTTATTCCAATATCGGAATGGATCTTATTACATATATTTTGGAACAAATTTTAGGAAAACCTTATCCAGAGCTGATACAGGATCTTCTAGGTGATCCTTTAGGGATAAAATTTGCTTTTGACATTGATTTTAGTTCAACTAATAATGTTTCCAGAGGTTACTTAGGAAGTTATCTTGCCGATGAACTTGATACCGCGTATGGTTGTGGTGGAATATTTATATCAATAAAAGATATGGGAACATTCATTCAGTTTTTACTAAATAGAGGCAAGTACAATGGAAAAGAAATATTGAAAGAGGAATATTTTAGTTTACTATTGGAAACAGATAAAGCTGGTGGGTATTCTCTTGGTACAGATGTCAAGAACCAATTTGGTACAGTGTTTTACAGTCATCCTGGAGGGGGTTTTGGTTATTGCAGTGAATTATTTTGGTCACCTGATCATAACTTTGGATTATCACTACTCTATAATCAAGAGTATACTGATCTAACAAAAATTAAGAAACTCTTGGTGAATTTTATAGCTTCTATCCTAAGAAATAAAGGTGTTAACATTGATGGGTCAAAATTCCCTCCTGAAGGATTACTTAAAGTTGAAGTCGATCCAAGTAGCCTAAAAAATTATATTGGGTATTATGTTGGAGCTTTTATAAGCGTAATAGTAAATATTGATGAAAAAGGGTTATACCTTGACTATGGTGAGCAAACAGACTATTTGGTCCCTCTTAATGAAAAAGTTTTTACAGCTAATGTACCTGATGGAGTTATTTTTTTATTTAATGATGATAATGATCCAATTGGTATGCAATACTACTCTAAAACTGAAGGTATTGTTAATCTCGATTATAAGGGGAAAATACTAAAACCTGTAGAAGTCGATAAAGAAGTCAGCAGATTCGAAGGAATTTATCAAATTGGCCTCTATTATACTGAGGCACTGTATATTGCGGTAAAATATGTTAACAATGCACTTCAGGTAAAGGGATTTACAAATGGAAATTTGTACCCTCATCCAAATCGAAAAAATGTCTTTTTCACCCATACAGGTGCTGCTGTCGTTTTTGAAAATGATTATCTACTTGTTGACAAT
>JAEOUE010000030.1 GCA_016839515.1 Candidatus Hodarchaeum mangrovi | reverse complement strand
CGAATCTGCTTTTTCTTAAAAATAATTAAATCAATTATTGAAAAAAAGGGGAGTTAAAACTATTGGATTTTCCTAGGATTAAATCGAGGTTTAATAATTAATTCTGCTGTATTTACAAAGTCAGATTCGGTTACAAGATAATGACATGCATGAGCAATGTCCTCGGGTTGTATACTCCATTCAACATAATCTGGACTTTTTCCTCCAAAACTTGTTAAAACACTACCAGGACAGATTGCCGTCACCTTAATTTTATATTCTTTCAAATCTTCACGTAAAGACCAAGTGAATCCTTGAATGGCATGTTTAGATGCTGAGTAGAGGGTACCTGTCTTGAAACCATTTTTTCCAGCTATACTACTAATGTTTATAATGTGACCTGATTCTCTTCTAATCATATGAGGAACTACATACTTAGTGGTTAAAAAAACACCTTTTACATTGACATCCATTATAAAATTATAATCCTCAATGGAAAACTGATCAATTCGTGAAAATCGACCTACTCCAGCATTATTTATTAAAATATCTATCTTTTTGAATTTTTCAATAGTTTTATTCACCATAGTGGTGACTTGATTTTCTTTTGTAATATCAGTAGGAATTATTAACACTTCTGTAGTAAATTTCGATTCAATTTCATTTTTTAAGTTAGTAAGTAATGCTTTATTACGAGCAGCTAATACAAGTTTGATACCACTTTCTCCAAACTTCAAGCTAATTTCTTTTCCAATTCCTTTTGATGCTCCAGTAATGATTGCTACTTTATCTTGAAGATTCAATTTAATTTCACCATTTGTTATAAAATTATTCCTCGTTCAATATTTAAACGAAATTTTTAAATGTAAGAAAAGCTTACTCCTATAAATATCGTTTTCAAAATATGGATGAAGTAGAGAATGAAAGTTTTGTTAATAGGTGGAAATCCTGCTGCGCTCTCCGCAGCTAGTGCAATTCGTCGTGAGCATGCAGATTGGGAAATTTGTGTTTATGAAAAGGATAAATTTGTTTCTTACGGGGCCTGTGGGATTCCTTACTATGTTTCAGATAAAGTGAAATCTCTAGATAACTTAATAACTCTCACAAAGGATGATTTAGAGAAAAAAAGAAAAATTCCTGTATTTATTAATCATGAAGTAATTTCAGTTGATTTTCAGAAAAAAAAGTGTGCGATTTATGACAAGGATTCAGATAAGAGTTTTTATAGTAAGTACGATTATTTAGTTATAGCAACGGGTGCCATAGCTAAACTAGTTAAAGGATTAGATATTGATCATCCTAGAGTATTTAAAGTACATACGCTATATGACGCTAAAAGGTTGAAGAATTTTCTAAAATCGCACCAAATAAAATCTGTGGTAATTATTGGTGGAGGATATATTGGATTAGAGATGTTAGAAGCTTATCTAGCCTATAGCATAGAAGGATCAAATATAACAGTAATTAGCCCACAGCTTGTCTTTAATTCAGAATCACAGGATTACATCATAAATGTCGCTGAAAAATATAGAATTAACTTAATGCTAAATCAACGGGTAAAATCTTTAGATAGGATCTCAGAAGAAAAGATAAAAGTTAATTTCCAAGATGGGAAAAGCATGAATACTGATCTTGTTCAAATTTCTATTGGAGTTGTCCCGAATACTGATATTTTCAAAAATTCTCAGTTAAAATTACTACCTAATGGAGCAATAATTACGGATGAATTTATGCGTACTAATATTCCTAATGTATATGCAGCAGGCGACTGTGTTGCTTCATATCATAACATTCTGGAAAAACCTGTATTTATACCTTTAGCCCCAACAGCAAACAAGCAAGGAAGAATCGCAGGTTCACATATTGCTGGGACTCCTGATCTAGATCCATTTAGTGGAGTGTACGGAACGGCCATATTTAAAGTATTAGATTTGTATTGTGGAAGAACAGGAATCACTTTGGAAGAAGCAAAAGAATTAGGATACCAAGCGGATTATGTTTTAATTGAGAATAATGAGATTGCTCATTATTACCCTGGTGCAACTAAGATGTCAGTTCTTTTAGTTTTTTGTACTAAAACACATCGATTACTTGGTGCTGAGATAACCGCGCCAAGTCCCATGGGTGCTAAAAAGATAGATACATTAGCTACTGCCCTAGCATGTAAAATGACTATCAGAGATCTTCAAAAACTAGATCTTGCCTATGCTCCTCCTTTTAGTTCTGTTTGGGATCCAATTTTAATTGCTGCTAACATTGCCAGAAAAAAATGTACGTGAACTATGGATTTATCATTAATTTAGTCTTTATAATTAGGAAAAAAGAGTTCTTCAGCAAAATAGACCTGGAAATTTGGGAAATTAGTTAGTTCTATCTTTTCTACACATCTGACAATAGTTTCAGCTTCCTGCCTAGCCCTCAATGACAATAAATAAGACCTAGCTCCTTTTTCAGCGATATTGCCATGAATTATCATTTTTTCAGTCATGATGTTTGGAAGTAATCCAATTCTTTTAGCATTTCCAAGGTTTAGGTTTGAACCAAAAACCCCAGCGATATGGATATTGGTCAAATCCTTTAATTTTATATGAAGATAATCTAATAATATACGAATTGCTGTCATCGTTGCTGCTTTGGCCTTTTGGATTTCTTCAATATCTTTTCGAGATAAAAAAATCTCTTTTTTTGCATAACTGTCTTCTTTATCTACAAGAACTAATCTTTCGATCTTATTTGAAGATTGGTCAAATAGTCGTCCTCGTTCATCTAAATAACCATAGATTAATAGTTGAGCTAAAACATCTATAATTCCTGAACCACAAATTCCTTTGGGTTTCTCTGATTTAATAGTCTGAAAATAAAATTTAGAATCATGAATTGTGAACCTTTCAATAGCTCCATCTATTCCTCTCATTCCACAAGAAATGTGCTGTCCTTCAAAAGCTCCTCCTGCAGCAACTGAAGCAACATAGATTTTTCTATCTTTTACAAGAATAATTTCTGAATTTGTACCAAAGTCTATCAGGAGATGTATTCCAGCTAAGTTTCTTAGGTCTAGATACAGAATATCAGCCACAGCATCTGATCCAATGAACCCTCCTATTAATGGAGGAAAAGTGATAACAGTATTCTTAAAAATTTTCCATTTAATGTTTTCAGTAAAGTTTTCAAGTTGTTTTGAGATCATATCTACAGTTACAGGCAAAAATGGTGATTTTGCTAATTTAAATAGTGGAAGAGAATTAATGATGTGATGCATTACAGTATTTCCTACAACTATTATTTCTAGTATGTTATCTGGATTAAGTTTTTCTTTTTTAACGCGATGTTTCAATAATTCGAATATTTCATCAAGTACTAAATTTTGCAATTCTGACTGGTGTTGGAGACTAAGCATTGAATATGACATCCGTGAGATTATGTCTCTTCCATACTTAGTTTGGGGGTTTAAGATTGATTCAGAACTAATAATTTGACCATTATCAAGATTCATTAATGTTAAAACAATTGATGTGGTACCTAAATCAATAACTACTCCAGCTAGGAAGTATTTTTTTGGAGAAATGTCTATTATCTTGTCGTTTTCTTGATCAATTATAAAAAATAATTTTTCTATTAATTGTTTATCTCTAATAGTTTTTAACCTGTTTAAAATAGTTTGTTTTACCGTTTTCGATAAATTTGTTGAAAAAAACAAAGAAGAATCCTCTTTTTCATTATAAATCTGAGGATTAACTTCAATTTGTATCATTCTTGGATTAAAATGATATTTGAGCAAGAAATTTTTATAACTGTCAATACTTTTAAATAAACTATCTTTTTGATTTATTAAATCCAGAATTAAAAGCTCTGCGTTACTTTTTAAAATTATTTGACAAGCTAATCTAATCTTGCCTAGATTCTCTGGAATTATAATTTTTCTTTCTTGTTCAGTAAAGGGAGCTAATTCAACTGGCTTTAAGAATTCTACTCGGCATTTCCCACAAATTCCTTTTCCATTGCATAATGATGTGATTAGAGGTTTATCTTCATTCTGATTTAGAATCTGAAGTAGATTCCTTCCTGTGAGCTCAAATTTAATCTCTTTATTCAGATTTTTAATAAAAACATACGGTATAGTATATCCCTTCTGTGTCTCTTAAGGTCATATAATAGATTTATCAAAATATTGATACCTAGGCTTGCCTCATTCCGAGCATATATAAGCATCAAAATCCCGTTTGAGCTTAGCAATCAAGGCATTGAAATCAAAGTATGCTGATCAATTTTCTCATATTCATTTCAATACCCAAGATTGCTAGTGCTATACATCAAAGGGGATGAAAAGACCTGCCATCATCCCCTTCTATTCTCCAAAAAGATTTAAAATTTCCTTTTCTCATTGAATACATATGCCTAAAAAAGGTGAAATCCGTGAATGGTTCTCGAAGATAATTCATGGAAATGAAAATCCACATGAATATTCTTTAGTATACCGTGAGATATCAAATTATATCGAAATTTCCTTTACAGAATTCCTAGTAAAACAACAAGAGGATCATATTCCTCTTCATCGAATTTCACAAATTAAACAAAAAGGTAAAGTAGTATATACACGACCAAATTTTTGCTCAAACTGTGGATATCCAAAGGATTCAAAAAATCATTCATGCAAATTTATTGAATCTTTCGCTAATAAGAGATCAGAATAGGAAACCTTAATTAAATTACTTGGATCAATATTGAACAATTCTAGATATTGATCACACTGTTCACGAATTTTTTCTACTCCCAATGATCCATCAATATCAATAGCTTCAACTTCAATGAATAACCCAAGATTATTTACTGAATCAATATGGAATTTTACATTCTCTAGAAAATAAATGGCTCGTTTCTTCTCCACTACTACAAGAACATCAAATATTTTTAATAATAATTTCTCTAACGTATCCTGTGAACTTTTATCAACATGGTAGAGAATAATATTTGATGATTTTGGATCTTTAATATTCTCTCGTTCATAATATATTAAAGATGATTCAATATTTCCTCTTCTTAATTTTAATCTTCCTTTTCGGACTTTGAAATATATATCTCTTTGATGATCTATCCCCTTAAATTCAGCACCTTTCATTTCAAGATAGTGTCTGATTTCTTCGTGTTTTTTAGAGTTTGGACACTTTGCTTTAAATTCGATATTAATATGACTCATTTTTATCAATCAATATAGTTTTTAGGTTTTCTTTAAAATAAATTTAGTCATTATCTATTAAATATGTTTATTCACTAATCGATTTATAGGTGGTTCTGACCATAGTAATGCTTATGGTATATCCGCGTTCAACAAATGTAAAACGGAAATTTAACCGTTATTTAAAACAATACCCAGAATTGTTTATAGGAAAACTCGAAAGCGTCTATCTTGTTAAAAATTGTGGAAAGGGGATTGCATTAGTTTTAGCAGAGATGGAAATAGAGCAAGGAAACATTGAAGTATATATATCAGAACCGCTAAGAATTGAACAAGTTACAGTTGATGATAGAATAAAGGAGATTGCTTCATGGCTCCAAGAAAAAGAAGGGCACCAGATACTGAAGACCGAGAAGGAATCGCTCCAGAGGGAATTGCAGGAAAAAATAGAGCAACTCGAGAGAAAGAGATTTTCAGTTCAGCTGAATCTGCAATAATAGGGTATCTCAAGGAGTTAGGAAGTATTCCTTCCTCCTCAATTAAAGAATCTGATCCTCTTACAATAATGCTTCAAAAATATGCACATCAATGGAAAAGAGGAGCTGAGAAATAATGCTTCATGTTAAGCTCTATAATATTGGTGGAATTGATGAAATAGCCCTAACTTTTAAAAAAGGAAAAAATTTGATAAAAGCTCCTAATGCAACAGGTAAATCTTCATTTGTTAAGGGTATTGAACTTCTTAACATGTCTAAATCAGATATAGAACAACGAAGACACTATATAAATTTATTTAAATCATCAGGTGAAGTTGAGATACAGGAAAATGGAAAAATAGGTTGTAAAAGGACTTTAACAGTAAAAGGAAACAGACTTATAGTTGAAGGAGCTGCTTTTCATCCTGAAGGTTCTAAAGTTAATCTATTCACTCTTGCAACTCCCCAAAATGAATTAATAAATGCTATCACAAGCGGAAAGAGGTTGGAAAGTTTAATTACTCAATATTCTGATGTAAAATATTATTCATTTCTCATTTCAAACGTTCAAAATCGTTTATCAAATCTAAAAAAGGACCTTCGCATTTATTTAATGTATGAAAGTGATATCGAGAGTTTGAAAATAGAACAGGTTAAGTTGAATAATGATTTGGATGAATCGCGTATTGAACGAGAAACTCTACCTGAAATAAATTTAGAAGAGATCCAATCATACTCTGAGATTGAATCTCGATATCATAAATTGTCAAAAACAGTTCTCTCTCTCCATAATAGGATAGAACAAGCTAATGATACAATAAAATTAGATAAAGATCGAATTATTGAGTCAGAAAACCAAATCAAGGCGTTAGAAGAAGAAATCAAGAATTTTATGCAAGAACATCCACAAGTTGATCAAGAAATAGCACAGATCGTTGATCGAATTAAGGAAAATCGAAAATTTTTACAAGAGGTAAAAAATGAAAAGAATGAAGTCGAAAAATCAATAAAAGAGGTCCGAAATTGGATTAATTTACGTTACACGATGAAAGATTTATCTAAATGTACTATTTGTGGTCGACCTTATACAGAAAAACATGCTAAGGCTCGTGAGGATAAATTATTAGTCGATGATTCACATTTGAGTAAAAGATTACGAGAAATTGAATTTGAAATAGATGACCTTGAAAGACGAAAAGAGGATACTGAAGGATTAATTCATAAGATTAAGAATGATAATGAAATTAAGATAAATAAGTCAAAGCAAGAACTCAGGAGATTACAGCGGGAAATCTCTGACAAAACAAATGAGATAGAATCACTAGAAAAAGAGTTGAAACAGACAGAAGTTGAACTTAAAATACTTGAAAAATCAATTGATCAAGAACGAGCTGATTCTATTAAACTAATCACTCAATTAGATGCAAAAATTCAGAGAATAGAAGGAAAGATTGAACAGATTGATAAGCAAATAAAAGAAAAAACTGAACGTATGAGCCAAATAGAGATGATTCAAACAGAACACGAATTTTACAGTGTTTTTCTTCCCTATTTACAAGATCGTGAAAATGCGGTAAAATTAGGAGTAATTGAAAACTTCAACACTCAAATCAAGAAAGTTTATCAATTAATGAGTTATCGTGATTTTGAAAGTATTCGTATCGATCCTCAATTCAATCTTATTGTTAAACGAAAACGAAGTGGAGTTACTATTGACCAACCTATCCAATCATTAAGTGATTCAGAGCGAATCACCATTTCCTTAATTGTTATGCTTGCTGGGCGTGAGGAATACATTGAAGATTATCCTTTATTCGTTTTAGATAAGGTTACTCTTGATTATGATCCTACGCGATTTGAAATGATTTTAGATTATCTCACACAACGTGAAGTCCCGTATATTATTGTAACTTTAGCTCAAAGCATTTATGAGGGAAGTGGACAGCTTCTAGTGGAATACTTAGCTTAAATTTATAACTAATTTATAATTGCGATTGCTTCTATTTCAATTTTAGCGTTTAAAGGTAAACCGGCAACCTGTACAGTAGCACGAGCTGGAGGGTTTTCTGAAAAGTATTTAGCATACTCTTCATTTACCCTAGTAAAATCACTCATGTCAGTCAAGAAAATAGTAGTTTTAACAATATTTTCCATGTTTACTTCAACTTTTGCTAAAATGTCTTTTATTTTTCCCATTATTTGATTTGTTTGAGTTCTAATATCTGCTTGAAGATCAGAAGCTAGCTGTCCTGATATAAAAATCAGATTTTTACCCGAAGAAATAATAGCTGGACTATATGGCCCAACTACTTTTCCAAATTCAATACTTTTCTTCATAATAATCCTTTTCCATTTAATTAGATGTTATTTTATTTGGTAGGTCAAGTAAATTTAATCTTATTTCTTTGTCCATTTTTCTGATAACTGGAGGATTTAGTTCAAATATTAGAATTTCACAGGTAAAGGAGACTATACATCCAGGAAAAATATGCCCACCAAGAGTTGAACCATCAGATCTTCCAAATATGCCATGAATATGAACTATATTGTTAGTAACGACATTACCAGTTAAAGATAATATTTCAAAATTTTCTATAAGGTTTATTCTTTGATATTCCATACCATTATAATATCCAATATGGATTTCGGATACCGCTCCAATTCCTTGGATTAAACCTGATTCAATTGTAGATACATGTTTGCAAAAGGTTTCAATTGAATTGAAAATATCTTCTCCTTTTATTAAACGTATTAAATAAATTTTTTGAAGATTTTGTTCAATATATTCCATTTTTCTCACCATGACTAAAATTAGAAAACTGAACTTTGTCGTCTATTAAAAATACTGTATTTAAATTATTGTTTTCAACAAGATAAACTAAATATCAATAAAATATTTTTTAGTGTCCATTCAGGTAAATATTCAGATATTTTTATAAAACCAGAATAATTCTAAAAAGAAAAATATCCTTAAAAAGGAGTAGTATCCCAAGGTTTATTTAAGAGAATGAGAGGTTTTTTCATTGAAAATACATTGTGATAGTAATTGTCGTCCTTGTGTTCTTGAAGGAGGACCAAGTAGGGATATTACTGATAATTTTATTGCGTTCTTCTGTCCTACGTGTCGATCAGCATTTTTCTGTGAAGTCGGAGTAGTAAGACACTTTTCTATAAGCAATGAGATAAACTTCCATTCATGTATCGATTGTGGAGCTCATTTAATAAGAAAACCTCTCGATGAAGTAGCACTCGAACAAGCTAAATTCCTAATGGATAATACAAAATTAAGCAAAAGTGGAAAATTTAGGGCTTCTCTTCTTCCCATAAAAGAACAACCTCGAACCACAGAATCGTTATCACTCCTTTATGAAACTAAATCAATTAGTGCGTTTAATAGATCTCTTATCACTGAAATGTCACGTATTTCGGGCTTGACTCCACAAGTGATCAGTAATTTTGCACGAGAGTTTGGAGTAAGTGAAAATATAATCAATAACCTATCAGGGGATAGTGAAACCATTCTTATAACACTAGCTACCATTGCTCCAAAGTTTATTGAAGTTCTACATTCTAATCTCTTAGGAGGAGATAATTCTGCATCAGCTTTGGCCTTACGTTTTTCTGTTTTTGCAAATAATATTCCAGGACTTATCTTTATTCAACCAGCACAAAAAATAGTTGAAGCAGGGCCTTTTGATTTAATCGCATATGATTCTCAAGGCATGAGAATTTGGGTGTTCTGTATACCAGGAGTAATTGATTCCATAGATATAGAAAAAATAGTTGGGCCATTATTAAATCAAGATCCAGATAACTTTTATGGTGTTTCTAAGATTTTTCTTGTAACTCAAGGGTTTTCATGGGTAACAAAACAGATCTTAAAAAAATACAAAGGAATTGTAGTTAGTGAATCAGAGAATGTTGAAAATGAATTAGAGGAGAGTAGGAGAACTATACTTTTTGATTTATGGCAAGAAAAGACATCGATGAGTAAATATGATATAATTTTTGAGAATATTGTACTCTAGAAGCTTATAGGTGTTTGAATGAGTACTCAAAAAGTAAAAAAAGCTGCCTATTATAAAATAGTTTTCTTGGGAGATCGGGAAACGGGTAAAACATCATTAATACGACGAATGTTTGAGCTACCATTCAGTGAAGACGATTATTCCCCTACAAGTGGTTTACGTTATGAAAATCTAGATTTTACCCAAAATGAAAAGAAATATTATCTCCAATTCTGTGATGTTTCAGGTAATTCGATATATTTAGAGTTATTATCATCAATTTTAAAATCAGCTACAATTGTATTATTAATTTTTGATTATAAGAATGAAGAATCTCAGGAAAGAATTAAACAGTTATTCGAAATTGTAAAAGATAATCTTCCTCCAGAGAGAATATTTATTATAGGAAATAAGTTTGAAAAGGAAAAGAAAGAGATTCCAAAGCAACTAATATCATTTATTTCAAAGAATAATTTTCAAATATATCCAATATCAGTAAAAGAGAATAAAGGAATTCAACTTATTTTACAAAGCATTATCAAAACTATTGATAAAATATAAGCTACATTAAAGATGATTTATTTCCATTCCTCATTAGTTGGTTTACACGAATCTTGAACAATCTCACATTGAAACCAGGTTGAATTTTTTTGAAAAGGACATGATTCATTTGTCACTTGACACATTTTTTCCTCCGTTAGATACAAACAAAGACTACTTAAGGATAATTTTAGATTTAATCGTCTTAAAGGCTCACCTCTTTGTAGAGCTTCAGAAATTTCATCTCGAACTTCTTGATAATTTTGTGCATGTATAGTTGTGACCAATGAACCTGTTTTAAAGGTAATACCACCTGCTAAAGAGTCATCAAACTCTAAGAATTGGAAGAGTTGACGCTGTAATGAATCTAAAATTTCTTCATCAACATTCTCAGAAATTCCCATCATTTCCAACATATCTTTAATTCTCTTACGAAACATAATGTTTACACTACTTTTTGAAACATTAAATCTTTTAATCTAATTGGTATTAAAACTATCTTTGAATGGTTTATTCAACCTTCCATTATATAGGTATTTTTTTAGGTGAAGGATACCTTTTTTATTAATTCATAATTGACTATTGAAATACATATTGGTGATAATGTACCCCAACCTAGATCTAGGTTCTTTTTAATCAAGTTTTTTTACATGATTGGATAAAGATTTTTCGTTTTCTTTAAGTTCTACACCTAAATAATGGATTCGTGAAAATGTAGGGTTTTATTGATACCAAAACGAAATTAAAAATTATCTTTATTGCAGTAATAATGTTCTTTTCTGGTGATTCATACACCTCTAGACCGTCTCATAGTTTTTTTTGCAACATATTCATCCCATTTCTGGGATTCGTTGAATTCTTGGCTATTATCTATTTCAGTTTTTGGATAATGTCGGGATTTTATAATTAAATACTCACTTAAATTTATGTATATAGTCAATAGAGTTAGTAAAAATACTATTAGTATTAATTGTTGAAACCAAAGAATTGAGAGAAGGATTAAAACAAAGTAGCTGTTAATATGAGCTTTTTTCGCGTTCTAAAATTTATCAAAATAATTTATAATTATCTCATTCAGAAGTTATTTTATGTAAATAAACGACCTTTTTACGGATTATAATTTCCATTAAACAATTGAATAAGATATTGAACCGAAATATATTCAAATAGAATGTTAGATTTTCAATTTATCTAATACATCTTATTCACCATTTGTTCGGGTGTCCTTTTAAATAAACTTTATACTTTCATTTTCAACAACTTCGAGACATTCTCTTTCTAATGCACTGCTTTTTCAAATTATTTTTAACATATTAAATACTAAATCCGACAAAATCATAATCATTCATTATGAATAACAAATGGTGTAGGAACGAATGCCAAGTGATGTAGATTTCAATCCAGTTGTATGGGTAAGTTTAGCCTCCGTTGCTGGATTAAGTTTGGTTAGCTTAGGAAGACCTGGTTTGCGTTCTGATTTGGATGAACAAGTCTATACAGGAGGATTAACCGCAGTCCAGCAGATGTTAGGAGGTGAAGTTGGTGGAGATACTAGGAGATTTGTTGGTGGGAGCCATAGTAATAAAACTGGCCGATTTACTACTAAAAGTGGAGATAAGGAATTAATTGGCCAATTTCTTCTTATCTCTGCCCAAAATATTACTGTAGCTCCTGCTCTTCTAGATTTCTATGAAGAACTTGTGATAACATTTGCAGAAGAAGTAATGAAAACTGATCTATATGATCGTGCTGAACGAGAATTTACATCTTTTAGCATTAGTGATGTCATCGATATTTTCTTTGAGAGTATAAAAAAGACCAGGAAAAACCATTCACTTCCTTTAAATGAAAAGCTGTTTTCTTCTGCCTTGAAACAAACGGTAGATGAGTCTATACATGATTATGAATATTCTACAACATTAGTGAAGATTGCAGAGGAGAAAGGAAAATTTAAGGAAGTTTCTGAGAGTATAAAAAAGGAATCGGGAGATTTAATCGCTGAGCTAGCGGAAGATCTATTAGAATTTCTTGCAAGTGAAAACCCTCATTCCTTAGTCATGTTACCTAAATTAAAGACAATAAAGAAGGATATTCTTAACTTCTTAAATGATGAAATAAAAAAATTAAAAGTTGACGACTTTTTGACTCAAATAATCTCTGATTTTGAAACAAATGATCTAAATAACATTTTAGAAGATTATGCACTTCACGAAGTAACAAAGCAAAATCTCACATCTAGAATTGAAACTGAGGTGTTTCATAAATTTTTACGTGAAGTTCCTTTATTACTTCTAACTGATCCACGTTTAAGCGATTTTCAGAATAGGATCGAAGCATTAACAACAAAAATTAATGAACAATATGATCTTGCAGGAACTTTGACTCGTATTGGTTCTGCCATATTACCAAAGCATCCCCACGAAGAAAAAATGTTAATCCCTTTTCTTCGAAATTTTTGTGAACATTTTTCTACTGGATTAACAGGAACAGCGTGGAAATATTTACAGGTAGTTTTCAAATTAGCATCTGAAATAAGCTTGGTTGATATAACTGATATTTTGCCATCTTTTCGGGATCAGATTCCACCTAGCCACTTTATAACTCTTGAAAAACATATGACAAGGTATAAATTAACTAAGATTCAACCCATTTCTTTTAATGTCAATCAAGCTAGTGATATTCTTCCCTTTTATCGTGCCTTATTTTCAAACCTCGCTTTAGGAGTCAACATGATTTTATATAACATCGCATTAGACAAAGACAACCCAAATAATCTAATAAATTGGACAATCGAGAGGTTTAATGACTTTAGTATTATGATTCATCAGATGTATTTTATTTTTTCAGTTTATTCATATCTTGATTCTATCAAATCAAAGCTTGATTTTACGGTTGATTTTCCTTCTAAGATCGAGAAAATTAACTCATTTGATATTCAAACATTTTTAGCAGCACTAATTTCTGTAAATATAGAATATCTACCCAAAGAACAACAGTTGATCTTTAAAAGAATAAAAGATTTTGAGGAAGCCTTTAATAAGAAAATAGCTAAAATCGAAGATTTTCTAATGAAAAATCCTTCTGATATAGCTAAAGGTTATTCTTTTCCCTCTAATGATTCAAAATTATTGCAATTATCGATTGGTCCAGCTAAAGGCATTAGATCTTGTATGGATGATGGTATACAAGATTATCAAAAAATAATAGACAAAATTATAGATGAAATGAAGAAAATTCAAGATTTCGCCAAGGATTATCTTGATGGTAAGATTGATGAAAAGAAGTTGAATGATGTTACCGTAAATCATGGATTTCTTAGAAAAGGGAGAGATGAGTTTAATAAATTGATACAGGATCTAGAGAAAAACATTGAGAAAAAGTATAAACAGCTAGAGGGATCAGTAGAAAAACAGATATTGAATCTTCAAAAAGATATAACCAACCAATATACCCAAGCATGTTCCTTTTTGAATATAAATAGAAAAAATCTTTTAAAAAAGGGAAAAGAATTCTTACCCGATTCTAGTAAGACTGTTAAACGATTAAATGAAAAAATTTATTCAATAATGGCTAAAGAACAACTATTAACTTGGGATAAAATCGGTAATTACTATTTTTACTCAAAAAATAGAAATTTACCCTCTAATTTAACAAAAGATTTATCTTCTTCCCTCGTTGGTCGTAAAAATTTCCCACTGCTGAAAAACGCGCTTGATAATATGACTGAAAATCCTAATCTTGATATTTATTCAAGTTATGCACAGGTTCTAGATATTTATGCGAAAAATCTAGTGGATTCACTTTTTAATGGAATTGGAAATTCAATTGCAAATAATTACTTACAAATGGCTCCTGATATTAGAATAGTCCGTTTAAATGGAATTGTGACACCTACCTTGGAACTTGGATTTTTGAAGAATGAAAACGCAGTCAAAGCAATTAAAAATCTTTTAATAGATGAAATCTATGTTGATTCTGAGAAAATTGATGAAGAAGAGGTTTTTCGGGTATCTATTATTATCCCAAGCTTTGGTTGTGATTATAAAGAGTTTCAAAAGGTTTGGAAAAACAAAGAATGGAATTTAAAACAAGTATTAATTTTTTTGTCATGGAATTCACTCTTAAATTCTAATTCATTCTTCGTTAATTTATTGCAGTATTCAGCAGGATTGTATTCAAATCGGGTCAAAGAATCATTTGAAGATATACTTATTCAGATTGAAAAACGATTAATCATGAATTAAAAGTTTTAATAAAGAAAAAAATTACCTTTAATAGTCCTTCCATAATATTATAAGTATAAAACGAATGTTAAGGGTTATGAACATCCCAATCAAGGTGAAAGAAAGACAGAATGTTTATCCTCCAGGAGAGGATACCTGGTTCCTCTCAGATACTTTAATAGATTTTTGTCAAAAATGTATTAGTCCCTCAAAATTATCTTCATTAGTGTGTGAATTAGGAGTTGGTACAGGATATATTTCAATAGCTTTGAGCATAAAATTCCCTCATTTTCATTTTATTGGAATTGATATCTCCCAAACAGCTATTTTTCTAAGCTCTTTAAATATGAAAAGATATCTTTTGGATGGTAAATATTCATTACTATGCACGAATTTCTTTGATTGTCTAAATTTTTCAACTTTTAAACCCTATATAATATTCTTTAATCCACCATATGTCATTACTAGTAAAACGGAACAACAGGTTGTAAATCCAGAATTATATCGAACATGGTCTGGAGGCTCAGATGGTATCCGAATTATCGTACAATTTTTAGAAGAGCTACGAAGAATTCAATTTAATTATAGCTTTTTTATAACATCAAGTAGGAATAAGAACGATTTATTGATTGATTTATTCATAGATGACTTTTCACTACAAATTATTTCAGAAAGACAATTACCTGATGAAAAATTATTGTGTTATCAAGTGAAAAAGAAAAAGGGAAATTTCTAATAAGTTGAAAGGAATTCAACTAAATTCTTCATTGAATAAACTGGTTCTTCTAAATATAATAGTAATCGATCATTTTCTTGAATTGGATCATCCAAAGGAAAAATACGCTCCTTTGAATTTTCTCGTAAGATATTGACCACTTTTATTCCTAGAATTTCTAAATTCGCTAAATTTAATTCTTTTAATTTTCCACTAATAGGAATGGAAATTACTTGTGGTTTGGCTAATGGAAGATTCATCTGATTATATAATTCTCGAACTATTTGGAATAGGTTATCCACTATAACTATGTGACCCTGTTTTTGTGCTGCTAAGTAATGGACAAAAGGGGGAGCGAATTGTTCAATTAGAACCACTTTAAGGTCCTCATCGGAAATAAATGACATAATATTCTGGATTATAATAGGTTCTTCATGTAGAATTATTACTTTTTCTGCGCTTTGAAAACCAATATTTTCATATAAGTTTCTTTTTGAGTATTCTTCTCTCCTTTCTTCTATTAATACATTAATTGTTTTTTCTACTTCCTCAACCCAAGCAAGTTTTTTATCAGATATCAAAGAAACTTTTTCATGAGCACCTATAGTTATTAAATGATCAATGAAGGCTTCTGCAAATATATTACTTCCAAAAACAAATATTGTACTTCGTCTTTCAACCGCTTTTTCAGCAAATTTACGAATTCGTCTACGTTTCAAAAAGCTCATTTTTAAACCTCCAATAGACCTCTCGCATCTTCCTGTATTATTTCTGATTCACTTTTTTCGAATTTATATGGAAGTTCAGTTACTATTCTGTTTGTAGTTTTCATGTAATAATTTGAGTAAAAATATACAATTATTCGATCTCCTGGTTTTAATATTTCATCTGGAGGAAGAATCTGATTCTTTCTTTTGATTAAGAGAACTTTTTGTTTAACAAGATCAGAGGTCATTTGTATGCCTGTAGCTCCCAAATGAGTACGTGGGACATCTATTTCAACCGTTGGTGGAAAACCAATGTCCAAACTTAAAGAATAAACTAATCCCTGAATTGTCATATCTAAATCTTCAATAACAATTAAGTTATTATCCTTTACCAGATCACTAAAAACAAAAATAGGCGCATATTGAGAAAGTAAAATTATTTCAATATCAGGACGAACATTTCTAACATGTGTTAATATGTTTTGATTCAACTCGATACTATCAGAAAGAATCATTACACGACGTGCATTTGCAAATCCAATGGTTTCATATAAATTAGGTTTTTCAAATTCTTTTAGATTTTGTTCAATATAAATATCCATTTGCGATCTTAATTTTCTAATCCAAAGGAGATCAGCATCTGCGATTAAAGCAACTTTATCTTCATAACCATACTGATTAACCATTTCAAAAAGAAATTGTTCAGCAGAACGGGAGCTTCCGAAAACGTATGTGACATCTTTTTTCGTATTTACTTTGTCCTTAAATCTCATTATTGGTGATTTTATCATCAATCTTATAACGAAAGTAGCTATTCCTATAATTCCTGCAGCCCATCTTAAAACCGTTGGATCTGTCATAAATCTCCAAGCTTCAGTCTGAAATTTAACTGCTTCAGATTCAGACAATAATAATATTATTAATGGTATTAACAATAGCAAAAACATTGCAATAATCAGAATTATACCAATTACCATTAAAATAAGAATGAATAAGTCCTGTAATGGAAGAAAATATTTGAGTTCTCTAAGAATAGCTCTGGCTACAAATTTTAGATTTGCACGAATGGAGGTTAGTGTAAATTTTAATCTTCTAATTGTATTTCCCCCAGATTTCTTATGGCTTAGTTCTATATCTGTCTTTGGTCTACTCTCTTCTGTTATTACTTCCATGATGCAATCACCAATATTCCAAGTCAATTATATGTCTAAAACTTATGACTCATCAATCTCAACCAATGAAGTAGGAGGCCCTCCCGTTGTCCAATCTAATTCTCGTTTTAATAGGTCTCGTATAGCAATTCTGATCGCTTCTGACCTAGAACTATATACTCCACTTCTTACTAATTCATCCAATCCCTGTAAATATGTATTTGGGGCTTTAAATGATATAAGTTTCACTCAAACAACTCCTATCTGATCAATTTAAAATTAAATCTAAAAATCCCTTTAAATTCAACTTATTTTTAGAAACCTGAGATTTATAACCTTATTTTATTGTCTTACACTGATTTGTCTTAAGGAAATGGTTCACCATTCATCAGTTTAAAATCCTTTAGCATTAAAAAACTGGTGAAGATATGATATTTTTAGTAAATTTGTTTACTTCTGGATCGTTTTTCAATTTTTTTAATATACAAACACGATAGGTGTATGAAAATAGTGCTTTCTTTAGGTTTTTTCTACTAAAAATGTAATCTAACAATTTTTTCATTGATGAAAATTATTCAATTTGATAAAACACTTAACTGTAAACAAAATGCTTTAAACTTAGGAATTAATCTTAAGCTATGGTGCTTTAAATGACAAACTCGTTCAAGGAAAATACAAAAGAACTAACAGAAATTAAAAATAGTCTTCTAGAATCAATGGAAATCACAAAACAAGTTCCTCAAAAGGTTGATCGACTCCTGAATGAAGTTTCTGACTTAAAACAGTCTACTAATGCGTTGAGAACTAAAAATAAAGAATTAGAAGATAGATCAACTAAACTTGAAGCTGAAGTAATAGCACTTAAGGATGATTTTGCAAAAAAGTTAGAATCAAGTGAAAATAGAATTGTTTCTCTCCAACGTGAATTGGAATTAAGCAAAGATGATATGAGTAAGCTGAAAAACCAAATTGAAGATAAAAATGAACGAATTAGATTACTAGAATCACAAAAAGAAGAGCTTACATCTGCATTAAGGCAGAAATCGATTTGATCAAACCTATGTTCTATCCTGGAGCAGAGAGAACTGATTGTTGCAATAATTTCAGATATTCATGGAAATTTAGAAGCTTTAACATCCGTTTTAAAGGATATTAAGGAAAAAAATATTGAACAAATAATATGTGCAGGGGATATAGTTGGATATTATCCTCATCCAATTGAATGCATTGATTTGGTAAGAAAAAATTGTAAATATGTGATTCAGGGCAATCATGATGAAGTTACTACTTCAAAAGAATTCTCGAAGAAAATAAATTGGTTTAATGAAATTGCCGTGAAATCTCTAAAGTGGACCCGGAATAAATTACTTGAAAGTGATAATTGTACTCAGTACGAATATCTTAAGTCCTTGAAACCGCAAATGGAAGTAAAATTCAATAATCGTCTAATTATGGTTTCTCACGGAACACCTGATGAGAATTGGGGCTATTTTCTCTTTCCATTTTGGAGAAAAGAGCCAGAACCCGAGCAAAAATCAAAAATACTCTCTTGGATTAAGAAATGGGAAATTGTTATTTTGGGACATACCCACCAAGCGTTTGTTTATAAGACACGGGGTAAAGTCGTGATTAATCCCGGAAGCGTTGGTCAACCACGAGATGGTGATGCTAGAGCAAGCTATGGTGTCGTTGAATTTTCTAAATCAGGAATTGAAGCAAAAATTATTCGATTAAAATATGATGTCAAAAAAACCTGTGATGCAATTTTTCGTGAGGAACTAGATGATTATTTATGTCAAAGGTTAATATCAGGAGTTTGAGCTTTCAATTTTACTATCATCAAATTTTTTCTTAATAATGTTTAATTTAAGATAAAAATTGTCCCTTAATGAAAGAAGGAGCCAAAAATTGGAAATTAAATTCTCAAAAAAATAGGCTCATTCTTTGGAAAAGATTTAAAAGCAATTTGACAAATAATTTAATTATGTTAGAGTAATTTTTTAACCTTCAAAGCAGTAAAAGGAACAAGAGATTATTCAACTTGGTATTATAGTGTTTCTTGGTGTTTAATTTTGTCTTCTGGAGAATATGGTGCAGAATCGATACAAGTATTGGAGGGATTAGAGGCTGTACGCCGTCGACCAGCAATGTACATTGGTAGCATTGATGTTGGGGGATTACATCATTTAGTATGGGAAATAGTAGATAATAGTATTGATGAAGCAATGGCTGGAGTCTGCGATGAGATTAGAGTAACCTTAGGTCAGACTGAACACGGTCAAGAGTCTGTTTCAATTCGTGATAATGGTCGTGGTATACCTACAGATCCTCATCCTCATTATAATATGTCATCCTTGGAATTGGTTACAACAAGATTACATTCGGGAGGAAAATTTGATCATTCTTCGTATAAAGTAAGTGGTGGACTACATGGAGTCGGTATTGCAGTTGTAAATGCCTTATCGAGTTGGATGCAGGTAAAGGTTAAGAGAAACAATAAAATTCTAATGCAAGAGTATGTTCGTGGGGAAACAATCTCACATGGATTGATTGAAGTTAAAGAAGACTGGGAATATAAAACGGGGACTCAAATAACATTTATTCCTGACCCAGAAATCTTTGAAACTGGAAGTTTTAGCTTAGAAACAATAAAAAGCCGTCTTCGTGAATTAGCTTTTTTAAATAAGGGTTTAACAATCATTTTAATTGATAATCGGAAAAAAAATGGTATTCCAGATATTCTAGCAAATTTAGATGAAGAAAAAGAACAAAACAGATCAGATTATTCAGAAGATAATCCTAGCTCAAATGAATGGAGATATCATTTTGAAGGTGGTATTCGTGCGTATGTCGAGCAGCTTGTTTCAAATGTGGTTCACGAAGATATCCCATATTTTGATGAAACAATAGATACAACACAGGTGGAGGTTTCTTTAGCGTATGATCGATCAGAACGTGATTTGATTCATACTTTTACTAACAATATCAATACTAGACACGGTGGAACACATTTGTCAGGATTTAAATCTGGATTGACAAGAGCAATTAATGCCTATGCCTTAAAAAACGATCAATTAATCAAGAATTCTCATCTTAGAAAAGGTTTGAGAGAAAAAAGGTCAGTTTTTACCGGTAATGACGCAAGAGAGGGACTGGTTGCAGTAGTTTCGGTAAAAGTAATGAATCCTCAATTTGAAGGACAAACAAAAAGCAAATTAGGAAATAGTGAGGTTCGGGGGATAGTAGAGAGTTGTACATATGAAAATATTTTGAAATTCCTTGAAGAGCATCCTATAAGCGCAAAAGCTATGATGGAGAAGTTCGAAACCACCGCTACAATCCGAATGAAATTCCGACAGATTAGAGATGCAGTAAAAAAGACTCAGTCAAAGGGAACGGGAAAATTAGTAGATTGCACTGCTTCCCAACCTGAACAAAGGGAATTATTTTTAGTAGAGGGTGATTCTGCAGGTGGTAGTGCGATTGAAGGTCGATTTAGCGAATTTCAAGCGATCCTTCCTTTACGGGGAAAAGTCATAAATGTAGAGAAAGCTAGACTTGAAAAAGCGATGAGAAATAAAGAAATACTGGAAATAATTCGAGCTATTGGTGGTGGATATCGTGAAAACTTCATTTTGGATAAGGTTCGTTATCATAAAATAATTCTATTAATGGATGCTGATATAGATGGACACCATATAGTCTGTTTACTTTTAACATTCTTCTTCCGTTATATGCCCGAACTAATTGATGAAGGATATTTGTATATAGCTCAACCTCCTCTTTATCGAATTAAAAAAGGGAATAAAGAGGTTTATGTTTTATCAGAAAAAGAAAAAGATGAAACGATAAGAGAATGGGGAGGAAATGTGGAAATAAGTAGATTCAAGGGATTGGGTGAAATGAATCCAATTCAACTCAGAGAAACGGTTATGGATCCAGCAAATCGAACCCTTCTACAACTTAGTCGGGAAAATATTATTGAGGCCGAAAAGATGTTTGTCACCTTAATGGGTGAAGAAGTGAAGCCTAGGAGGAAATTCATCCAAACACACGCCTTAGAGGTTATGAATTTAGATATTTAGTCTCTATAAGATGGTTAACTATGAGTAGTAATATAATTTCAACTCCCATTGAAAAAACTATGTCAAAGAGTTACTTAGAATACTCTATGTCTGTTATCACAAGTCGAGCTCTTCCTCATGTTCGTGATGGACTCAAACCAGTTCATAGGCGAATTTTATGGGCTATGTATAATCTAGGATTAACTCATAATAAGCCATTAAGAAAATGTGCTCGAACTATAGGAGAAACAAATGCAAAATATCATCCTCATGGAGAAACAGCAGTCTATGATGCTTTAGTACGCATGGCACAGGATTTTACACTACGCTATCCGTTGATTCAGGGTCAAGGAAATTTTGGTAGCATGGATGGTCAACCTCCAGCTGCTCAAAGATATACAGAAGCGAGAATGCATCGGATAACAGATGAAATGCTTCATGATATTGACAAGGAAACTGTTACATTCGTTGATAATTTCGATGGATTAGATAAAGAACCCGTTATTCTTCCTACTCGAATTCCTAATTTATTAATTAATGGAGTAATGGGAATTGCTGTCGGTATGGCTACCTCAATGCCACCCCATAATCTTTCTGAGATCTTAGATGGGGTTATTGCCACGATAAGAAATCCAGAGATAACAGTTGACGAATTAATCAAAATAATTCCTGGGCCAGATTTTCCAATGGGAGGAGTTATTTTTGGAACTTCAGGGATAAAAAGGGCTTATCATAGGGGAAGTGGGAGTTTAATTTTAAGAGCAAAATATGAAGTTGAGGAAAAAAAGAATATAACCCGGATTATCGTTACAGAGGTTCCCTATTTAGTAAAAAGACAGGATACAATCGAACATAAAGGTCTTGTTGATATTATTGAAAATATGAAAGAATCAGGTAAACTTCCTGAGATTGGGAGTGTTAAAAACGAATCTAACATTATTAGGGGTACAAGAATTATCATCAACTTGAAAAAATCAGCAAATTTAGATATTGTTCTTAATCGACTCTTCAAATATACCCCGATGCAAAATTCTTACACGATAAGAAATATGGTTTTGATCGATGTACCTGTTGGCGATGAGATTCGTTTAAGACCAAAATTGCTTAATTTAAAACAATTAATTAGCCATTTTATTAAACATCGACATGAAATAATACTTAAAAGAACCCAATATGAACTGAGAAAAGCTGAGGAACGTAGGCATATTTTAGAAGGTCGGCGAATCGTTGTTGAAAACTTGGATGAAGTGATTGCGATAATAAGAAAATCAGAAACGGCAGCAGATGCCCAAATTTTGTTAATGGATCAATTTTCATTCAGTGAAATTCAAGTGAAAGATATTCTCTCACTTCCCTTAAGAAGTTTAACAAGGTTTGACCGTCAAAAAATTATTGAAGAATATAACAAAATATTACACAGTATTGATGATTACAAAGATATTCTAGCTAAAGAAAGGCGTCAATTTGAGATAATGGTTGATGAATTAGAGGAAATTAAGAAAAAATTTGGTGATAAACGTCGAACTGAAATCGTAGATGACAGTTCTCAAGGATTTGAAGATTGGAGTGGTAAAGCAGAAGAAGATTTTATATCAAAAGAGGATATCGTCATTACCTTAACAAATAATTTGTATATTAAATCTATTTCAGCAGAGGCATACAATGTCCAACAAAGGGGCGGTAAAGGTATTAAATCCATGGAAATTGGAAAGGATGATTTCCTTAAAGAGATGATCATCTCTTCTACACATGATACGGTACTTTTCTTTACAGAAAAAGGAAAAGTCTATCGTGTTAAAGGGTATGAAATCCCCCGATCAAAACAAAGAGTCACGAAAGGAGTAAATATAGTAAATCTCCTTAAATTAGATCCTGAGGACGAGATTGAGGCCATGATTCCAATTTCTGATTTTGAAGAAGAACGATACCTAATACTAGCAACTCAATATGGAATGATTAAAAAAACTCCGTTGAGTGATTATGCTAATATTCGATCAACGGGAATTATTGCGATTCAGCTAAAAGATAGTGATAAAATTGTTGGTGTAAAAATAACTGATGGTAAAAAAGATATCATTCTGGCAACTTCTAATGGAAAGGCAATTCGCTTTTCAGAAAATGAAGTACGCGCAGTTGGACGTAGTAGTATTGGTGTACGTGGAATTCAATTAAATACAAAGGCAAATGATACTGTAGTAGATTTGGCAATTGTAGATGAGAATAAAACGTTATTGACCGTATGTGAAAATGGATATGGAAAGAAATCCGAATTTGATAAGTATCGACATACTCGAAGAAATGGAAAGGGTGTTATAAATATTCGAACTACACGCAGAAATGGTAATGTAATTGCAGTAAAAGCTGTTGCCGATACTGATGATGTACTAATGGTGGCAAGTGATGGAAAGCTTATACAGATTCCAATTACTGGAATTAGAGTCATAGGTCGTGCAACTTCGGGTGTCACTTTAATGAAACTTGATGAAGGAATAACAATTTCCTCGGTCGCGATTTTATCAAATGAAGAGATTTCTGAATAAAATTAGGTGGTAATATCATGGGTAAGGCTGCTAAGGCTAAAGAAGAGCCTATTGCAAGAGAGAAAGTAGTTAAAAGGTCAGCAGCCGATTTTTTCCAAGATAATAAGGCAATCGCAGGCTTTGATAACACAATGCGAGTTGTCTTTACAAGTGTTCGTGAGCTTGTGGAAAATGGTTTAGATGCAGCTGAACGTGTTGGTCATTTACCTGAACTCCATATTGTGATTCAACGATTAATGAAGGAAGAAATCGCTAAGCTTCTGAATATAAAAACTTTTGAGTCATCAGAGAAAATAGATTTTCTAAGATTAAGCGTACGAGATAATGGGAGTGGTATTGAAAGCGAATTTATCCCTCCTCTTTTTGGTAGAGTCTTGACTGGCAGTAATTATGGTTCTCGCCAATCTCGTGGGCGATTTGGTTTGGGTGCTAAAATGGTTCTTTTAAATGCCATGTCTTCAGTTGATCTACCTCTAATTATTAAATCGAAGCATTTAAATGAAGATTTTACAAGTTATCACGAGTTGATGATTAATCTTGCTGAAAATGAACCAATTATTATAAATAAACGAGAAATCCCTCAGACTACTACGGAAGCGATCATTGGTTCAGGAACAGAGGTAACAGTTACATTCACTGGGTCATGGAATTTAGCTTCTCGGTGGATTCGTGAATATTTCTCTCAACTATCTCTGATTACACCTTATGCTAGTTTCTATATAACATATCCTGATTCAGATACCCCTGAAATTCTTGAAAGAGTTGTTGAAGAAATGCCTCCATATCCACAGCTCGCTAAGGTTCATCCTTGGGGTACTGACATCACTCAATTTAAACGGGAGCTCGCGGTAACTACTAGTTCAACTATGGTCGATTTTCTTCAGGATCATTTTCAAGGGATTGGCGAAAAAACTGCAAAAGAATTTTTAGACTTCATTAAGGTATCTCATGATCTTTCTCCTAATGAACTTTCTACAAGTGATATCAGACGAATTGTCCATGAAGGATTTGTTATACCTGATTCAGATCCTAAAAGGCGAAGAAAACAAAATTATTTTCCATTTAGGAGACCAAGTGGAGATTCCTTATCACCACTAGGTTCAGAACTCCTATCAAAGGGTATTGAGAAAGAACTGTCTCCTCAGTTCGTCCGTTCAGCTACAGGAGACGTTTCCGCCTATTCTGGTCACCCATTTATAATTGAATCTGCACTTGCTTATGGTGGAACCATTCTGTCAAAAGACGAATCTTCAAAATCAGGGAATCCACGAATTTATCGATTTGCGAATCGAATCCCTTTATTATTTGGGGCTGGTAATGATATTATAACGAAATGTGTTCAGAAGATGAACTGGAAGAATTATAAGATCAATATATCAAAATCACCAATAGCTATTGTAGTTTCTGTTGTTTCTTCTAAAATACCTTTTCCTGAAACAAGTAAGGAGTATATTGCAGATGTAGATGAGCTTAGAGAGGAAATTATGCGTGTTCTAAAGAAACTCGCAAGAGAGTTAAGTCACCATCTTGGACGGGCGGAAAGAGAGAGAAGAGAGAAACAAAGGCAATCACGATTTGAAAGTGCAGCTCCTAAAGTTATTATCAACCTCGCTCATATTTTAGAGGGAACACCCACTCCTTTTTTACTCAATTCCTCTGAAGAAACTTGTAAGCTTGAAAAAGCTCTTGCGTCAGCTGTTCCTCGTCATATTCGTAGGTCATATCCTCCTAGCCCATTTATTTCCAATATAGGTGAATGGTTACTTCCTGAAACTTATGCCATGCTTGTAGAAAATAATATTCAGACAATATATCAATTTTTAAAGGCTTCAAGTGCTGAATTAAGCAAGATAACTGGTTTTAGTGAAAATGAAATTTTAACTATAAAGAGAAGGACAGTTACCAGTGAAGAACGATCTAAACTAGCTCCTGCAATGCGAGATTTTGAAGTTTTTAGTAAAATCATCGAAAATGATTATGGAAAATATAAGGAAGCTCCTAGGATTCATCGTGCTTTAAATAAACGATGGATTGTCTCAACATTAGATTTTTTTGTTACTCCCATTTCCCAACTTCGTTTGGTAGAATTCTTCCAGGAGAAATTAATATATGAGTTAAAATTAAAAGCAATAACGCTTATTTTGATTGATTTTCCCGTTGATTCCATTGATCTGAATAAAATTTCTTGGATTACTCCAGATATTGATAAAGGACTGAGATCTTTTAAAATTACAAATATTTTCGAATATCTAATGACATTTCCTGAAAAACTAAGTAATGTGCCAAACCTCTCAATTCAACTTCTTGAAGGGATTAAACAAAATATTCGGGAAGGAATCGAACAGGGTTATATTGATGAAAACAAGGTAATAGGAGCAGCAACGTTTGAATGGATGGATTATCGTGTTACTCCCCGCCTTAGAGGGAGGAATATTTCCAAAATTAGTGAATTTTTACAAACTCCTTCTGAAAAACTTGCAGAAATTCAAGAATTAGCAGAAAATCTAATTTTTCAATCTAAAAGGTTGATAGCTGATAGCATTCAGGAATTAAACACTGAAGAACTCTTACTTAAGTATACTAATATTCAAATCTCTATGAAATCCGATTTAGAAAGGATCCAGGTTAAAGGACTCATTGATTTTCTTTTAGCAAACGAAAAAGACTTATTAATTGTGAGAGGTTTAGTGGATAAACTTGTATCTCAGAAACAGGATGAACTATTGGTCGAAATCGAACAAAGTGCAGAATTCTTTCCAACAAAGAATGCTTATTGGTTGGATCCACAGCTTGAGAATGCTCTAAGATTAATTGGAATTCAAACAGTCTTTGATTTTATTAAATATCCTTCTAAAAAGCTCTTAAAATTTAAGAATCTTAACCCTCTAGTACTAGAAAGTATTAAACGAGTTTATGGATCTCCAATACCTTTTTTATCATCGGAAGAACTCTCTGAGCTTGAAAAGAATAATATTTATTGTCTTGAGGAACTACAATCTGTTGTTAATGATGAGAAAATTAAACCTGTAAGGTTAAATGAAAAAATCCAAAATATTTTAAATGCTCTGAATCTTCCAATTTGTTTTCTATCTATCCCAAACCGTTTTTACTTCATTTTTCATCATGTTGGAATCTCTAGAATATTAGATTTCTTAATATGGCATGATTCTGAATTACATTATAAAACTGGTATTCCTTATAAGCATATTAACAAAATTAAGAATACATTAACCTTAGAAAGAATTAGAGAAAGTGTTAATGTTAAAGCAATCCCTGTTTCTGCCATATCAACAATTCTACAGAAGTTTAAATTGCAGCAATTAACTGATGAAAATCTATCGCTTCAAGAAATTTATTATTCATTACCTTATAGTGATCAGCCTTCTACTGGGTTAACTATAGAAGAGAAAGACAGGTTATATAAAATCTTTAGAACCCCAATATCTTTAATTTCTCAAATTAAATCTAAATGGATTAGTTCATTCTATTCTAACGGAATTTATACTTTTATTGATCTTTTATCATGGTCTAGAAAAGATTTAGCTGAAATTGTTGGTAGGGATCAGACTTTTATTGATGAATTGTTAAAGGAATTTGTTTCCTTCTCAAATGGTATGCCACTCATAAGCCTAGGAGTTTTTGATGACAATGAAATTAAAATTTTAATCTCTAAAGGATTTGAAACAGTTGAAGATCTATATTTTTGTGCCAGACGTGAAGTTTTTGGAGTTATGGGAGTGAAATGGAAAAAAGTTGAGCGTTATCAACGAATTCTAGAGACACCTGTGGCAATGCTTCAGCTTCAGAGCAGTAGTGGAGCTAAATCAAGTGTTCGTATATCCCATGATGGCTTGGAAAGACTTGCAGAAAATGGAATCGATCAAATTATAAAGCTAATATATTGGAATGAGGAGGAGCTAAAATCAATTCTGAAAATTTCATTAGAGAAAGTAAAAGAACTTAAACAGGCAATTGCTATTAAAGAACAAGGCATGCCTCTTGAAATCATTGCTGGCTATAATCGTAAAACAATCACAACATTAATTGGTTATGGAATAGAAACGGTAGAAGATCTTTATTTCAGTGCTTCTGAGGATATGATAGATGAAGATGATGATCTTGATTGGGGATACGTTGAGAAGGCGATCAAAGCATTAGACCTTCCAGTCTCATTCATAAGTGGTATTATTGCTGATAAATATATTAGGATTTTAATAAAAAAGAAAATAGACACCCTTCTTCGTTTATTAATAACCTCAGAAGAAGAACTCTCAGAGGTTTTAGAAACTCCTCCAGAGAATGTTGCAAATTTAAGACAGAGAATAAACCTTATTAAGATTAAAGAGTCAACTGATACTTCTATATCGATCCTGGAAGGTCTTTCTCATGAAAATCTAAAAAACTTGGCCGATGAAGGAATTTTTACACTTTATGACTTTTTGACAACAACAGATGAGAAGCTTATCAATTCATTAGAATTGGAGACCAATCGAGTTAAAGAGATGAAAGAAAGCTTGAATTATTCAAACATCGAATCATTGAAGGAAGAAAAGATGATTCCCCTTACAAAAATCTCATTAATTAACAAAAGAATGATTAAAAAGCTTGCACGGATTGGTATCGAAAGTTTAGGTGATCTTTATTATGTAGCTACCCCCAAATCTATTGAGCAAAGTGATATTGAATGGGAGGAGATCCAAGAAATTAGAACCACGCTCGATATGCCTATAGAAATTAGTCCGATAATTCTGGGTGATGAATCTGGAACGTTAAGAGGCAATAAAATCGAAACAATCTTAGATCTTCTTATGGCGTCACCAGAAGAATTAGAGAAGAAAACTAAAATTCCCTCAGATAAGATTAAGGTAATCCAAGAATCCTATAACATAGACGAAATTCTGAATCTTTTGAAACGAATTCCTCTTTCGAAAATTGATTTGCCTACAGTCTATCAAGATAGACTCAAACAAGAAAAGATCAGTACCCTTTATGAACTTTTGAATCATTCTAGTGATGATTTATATATATCAAAGAAGGGAGATCGGAAAATAAAAGTACCCCAAGAGAGCTGGGAGAAGTTACTCATTTTAATCTCCTTACCTTTATCTTTGACTCTTGCTCCTGATTCAGAAGAGGTTAAGAAGTTAAAACAGAAGCGAATCCTTACTTTACGAGATGTTTATGTTACTACAGATGAAAAATTAGAAGAGATTTTAGAAACGAATCCAAATCAATTTTTACATGAACTAGAGGATATTGATTTTTCCATCCTCTATCAATTCACACAAATTCCAGTTTGTTTTTTCCCAAAACTTCCAAGCGAATGGCTTCCTTTATTACGGGAACATTCAATATTGCGAGTAAATCAATTTTTCTTAACTGATCCTAAAGAACTTGCTGAAAAACTTTCAACCTCTCTTCCAAAGATCAGAGCATTTCTCTCAAGTTTATCAATGGCTGAAATATTAAAATGCTTAGAAGAAGAGATGATTCATCTAGAAACACTATCTTCTCTTTTATCCGAATCTGATATTAAAAACTTGGAAAACCAAGGAATTACATCGGTTCAAGAAATCATTTTACATGATAGTAAAGAATTTAAGCTTGAAAATCATAAAGAATTGTTTTCTCTTCTCGAAAGTCCAATTAATAGACTTTCAGAAAGTTTATCACTAGCTGAGTTACGAAAACTCTCCAATCAAGGTATCAACACTATGAGCGATTGGTTTTTCCTTCCTTCATATACTTTAGCCAAAATATTGGGGCAGGATAAGGAAAAAATTAGGAAATTGAAAATGGGATTTGATATTCAATCTAGTAGTGATATAATGGAATATGCCACACCATTAGATCGATATATAGAATCTGGATATGTTGATTTTGAGGAATTGAATAAACTAGGTATAAAAGTACTAGAGGATCTTGTTTTTGTTGAGATCGAAAATTTAGCATTATCTGATCAACTAAAGTCTCGACTAGCTAATTTAAAAGACGCACTCAATTCCTCACTAGCTTACTATTCGTTACTACCTTCTCAGTATGTTATTCCACTAGCTTTTAATGGAATAACCTCTGTATTTCAATTTATACAAACTGAATTTTCTCAACTTGAAAATCCAATGAATATTAGCGAAGAAGAATATAATAGAGCCAGAGATAGTTTGAATCTCGTTAGTATAATTACTCATAAAAAAAGCGAATCTGAATTCAGAGTAAAATTATCTTCTTTACGTGCTTTCACCACAAATCAACTGGAACAGATTCAAAAGCTCGGAATTAATGATGTAATTGATCTTTATTTTCGCCTTGAGTTAGAACAGGTTCCAAAATCCCTTTTAAATTCAGTTGAAAGTATTAAACGAGTGCTTGAAAAACCTGTGGCAATTTTACCTAATATTCAAGAAACTTCTCCTCAAAAAATTCCCCTTCTATTCAATGCTGGGATTACATCAACTATCGAATTTCTATTTTGGAATAAGGATGAATTAGCAGATTTATTAGAAATTAAGCGGTATGAAGTTTCTCGTTTAAGAAAAATTGATCTTGGAGCAATGAAAAGAAAGAAGAATTTAGGGACACCAATAGAGAATTTAGTACGAATTCCAGAAGAATACATTGAAGTTTTCAAAGAAATGGGCATCGATAATATTGAAGATTTATATTTTCATCTCAAAAGAAATAATTTTATTCCAGAGGATATAATTCCTTCAAAATTAATTAATGCTTGTCTTCGTGATTTAGAAAATCCAGTTGTTAGATTAGCAAATCTTCCGATACCTGTTGCTGAGGAATTGGTCAAAAAAGGAGTGTCTAGAATAATCGACTTTTTATATTGGCCTGAAGAAGATCTTAAAACCGTATATGGACTTTCAGCTAATAAAATAAAGCAAATTAAATCACGTGTACGTCTTAGAAGAAAAAAAGAAGTGTTGGGTCGTATAGAATCTTATATGGATAGTAGAAATGAATAAATTATTTATGATGCGGTTAAAATGAGTGAGAAATTTACCAAAAAAGTGATAATAGAGGATTATGCATTCACAAACAAAGTTTATTCTAAAACAATAGATAATAGCATGAATTTATCTGATTTGGGTAAAAGTATAAAGAGTGACCTCAATCTAAAAAATCAGCCTTTAAAATTATTTTTTGGTTCTAAAAAAGATAAAAGATTACTAGAGCTATCTAAAGAAAATTTTAATGATATATGGGATGCTAAGTGGAAAGATGAAGAATTAATTATCCGTATCAGACGCCTTGTTGATTTGACAAAAGTTCGAGATTTGCGAAAAGGATTGGACAAGCAATTCTATGATTTACCATATTCAATTCTGCAGGTAGATAATGTTAAACCTGAGGAATCACGAAGACGTGTACAAAGGGTAGCTAGAATGTTTTTAGAGGAAATCGCTACTGATCCTAAAACTGCAGCTTTCAAGATTCCTTCAAGAAGCTCAGATAATGTAGGTTATGATGATGTTTCAAAATTGGTGTTGTTAGGTAGTCATGTTGTTGATAGACAATTTAGGCATTTAAGTAGTGTTCAGAGTGTTGTTCAATTAACTGGATTAATGAGATACATTAGTGAGATTTTAGAAACTGGAAAACATGCAACAAAACGCCATTTATTCTACCGTGATGTCAATCTCTTCGGTAATCAACGAGTATCTGATGGCCTTCTTGAAGATTTGACTGCTTTGATAAGAGTTTCAAGGCCTTCGATTAACGTTATAGCTTCTGCGAAGGGTAAAGTAATTGGAAGGTTATCTTTCACAGAAGGGGGAGATTTAATCGACTGTACACAGGGTTTGGGAGGACATGCTATAACTCCAATGTTGGATCAAGTTGAAAACTTTGAAAGTGATGCAGAATTTTTGCTTGTTATAGAAAAGGATGCGGTTTTTCAGGACTTAGCAGAAGAGAAATTCTTTAACTATCTTCCATGTATTCTAGTGACTGCATCTGGACAACCTGATATGGCCACAAGAATGTTTATAAAAAGAATTCATGAAGATCTTTCTATTCCAATTCTTGGTTTTTTAGACGCTGACCCCTATGGATTAGATATTTTAAGGGTTTATTCAATAGGAAGTAAGGCACTTAGCTTTGAAAGTGTTGAATTAGCTGTACCAGAGATTAAATGGTTAGGTCTCTTACCATCTGACATCAAGGAATATCAAATACCTAGGTCAGTATTAATAAAAATGACTGAGAATGACATAAAGCGTGCTGATGATTTACTTCAAGAGGATTTTGTAAAATCAAGACCAGAATGGGATAAACAAATTAGAATTATGAAGGATACAGGAATGAAAGCGGAAATTCAGGCATTGGCTGGAAAAAATTGGCGTTTTATGACTAGTACTTATTTACCACAGAAGCTAAATTCCGGAGATTGGGTTTAAAGCTGGAGGAATTTCAAGATATTAAAGTAGATGAATCTGTTTTCCATTGATTAGAGGGTTGAGCTTCCTATAATGACAAATCCATCATTTTTACTCTTTCCTGAATATAAAAAAAAGATATTAAAGGAAGTGTTAAACAGATATCTAATTTTAGCAGAAAGTATTGTAAATTATTCAAATGGAAACCATCTAAATCAAGAAAAAATTGATTTAATTAAAGAAAAACTAGGAGATAAAATGGAAGGAACATTTTTATATCCAGGGGGAGCAAGTGTCCTCTTCGGATGGAGCTTTGAGATAGAATCTTTTGGTTCAATAATAATTAAACCCTATTACAATCGGGATTTTTCTCAGCTCTTGATTCACTATTTAACAGCTTTAGATTTTAATAAAGAATCTCAAATACGAAATTTTCGGAATGAAAAAAAAATATACCATATTTCAATACCATTAACCATAGGATTAGCAAAGATCATGGCTTATCAAAGAACTTATCCAACTTTAATAACATCAACAATTAAAGGAGCTAATCTTACTAATTATCCACAACTTATAGCCAAAATCAGTATTATTGTAAGGGAATTTGCACGAAATGGAATAATTTGTGATCCATATCCTACAAATTGGAAGCTAGTGAAGACCAAAGCTCAATATTTGATATATTACATCGATCTCTTAAGCTCAAATAAGTTACATAATATAAACACTAGACTTTCAGCAATCCTAAATTCCCAAGATTCATTTGATATTAGAGCAAATTTCAAGATGTAATTGAGTCACGATAATAAACCGCTCGTCTTATTGCAGAGGCAAAGGCTGTAATAACGCCTTCGCTTGTTACTGCTGAAGTAGAAAAGTAGGGTGCATGGAGTTTATCGGCAAATTTCAAGCCTATATCATCACTGACAACTCTATGGTATTTCAAATCAATTTTATTCCCAATTAAGATAGCTGGGCTATTAGGAAGGATTTTCTTTGCCTCCTTTACCCAACTTGGCAAGGAAAGGACTGTATCTTCTCGTGTAACGTCAAAAACATAAACTATTGCATGTGCACCTTCATAGAATAAGGGTCTAACTTTGTTAAATGCCTGTTGTCCTGAAAGATCCCAAAATATAGCAGTTGTAGTGCTATCGCTGTCTCCAGAGCTACGTAATTTTATAAATGATATATCTGCACCAGCGGTAGGTTTATGTTCAAAATCTCGTTTAGTAAAGACTGATACAAGTTGAGTTTTTCCTACTAACGGGTCTCCTGCAACAACAATTTTATATTGCGAAAAATGAGGAATTTCAAAGAGGATATCATCAGTATTTGAAGACATTATATGTTTTACTCCCGTTTTAAACTAGTTGATAAATTTAATATGAAATGCTTTCTTAAGAAACTTTCTTTTTGAATGTTAGTTAAAATCATTTTATCCTTTCTTGTTCAATAGAAAAGAAATTAAGATAGAATTATTTCTTTTTTTTCTCATTAACTTCCTCTTTTTTTATCTTATTCAACTTCATTTCTAAATGTACTACACAATAATATTTACCTTTATAGCTTGCATAAAATTCTTCTCCACAAATAGTACACTTCTTTATAGGACTCATTTTCACTACTCATTAGGTTTTTTTAGAGATAAAATCTTCAAACGCCTTACAAAGTCGTTTAATTCCTCTTTCTAAAAGAATATTCTCTAATGTAAAAGAGATTCGAAGATAATCTAGGTATTCATTAGAGGTTGGACTAGCGAAAAATATTCCTGGAACAGTCAAAATACCATAATTGTATTTTGCAAATTTCGCTAGTTCAAACATATTGACTCTCTCTGACTGAGGGAAAAGATAAAAAGCTCCTTGAGGATTAATCACGTTAAAGAATGAAGATTCATTTAGTAACTGAAAGCACACTTTTCCCATTTCCTCATAGGTTGATCTAAGATGATCAATTGCGTTTTTTAATTCAGATTTCATTCTAAGGGCATGAGCTAGAGTATATTGTGCAATAGAATTAGCACAAATATTCATTGTATGATGTACTATTTTAATGATGTTAATTAAAGATTCTGGTGCAGCTATGAAACCTATTCGATATCCTGTCATTGAAAGCATCTTACTGAAGCTTTGGATGATGATAGTTCTTTTTGGAGCAAAATATGCTGGAGATTTACATGATTTAGAAAGGAAGGTTATTCGATTGTAGATCTCATCACTAAAAATAAGAAAATTATATTTTTCTGATAACTTAGCAATACTTTCTAAAGTTTTTTCCGTATAAAGCGCTCCAGTTGGATTTCCAGGACTGACAAGTAGTATTGCTTTAACTTGATGACTCTCTAAAATGGATTCTAACTTGTCTAGAGGGATTTCAAACTTGTTCCGAAACTCTGTTTTAATTGGTAGAATATTGGCTCTTTTATAACGGATTATATTAATATATGGAGGATAACAAGGAAATGGTACAACGATATTTTCATTTTGTGATAATAAAGTGAAGATTGTAGCAAATAAAGCACTTTGTCCTCCACTTGTTACTAATATCTGTTCGGGAGAGTATTTTAGGTTATCATATTCTGCTAAATATCGACATATCTCTGATCTGAGTTCTTCTTCTCCCATTATATGTGTATATCTAGTAAAATTCTTTGAAATAGCTTCCTTTGATATGTCCTTTATAAATTCAGGAGTAGGAAGATCAGGTTGTCCGATGTTTAGATAGATCAGGTCAGATTTTGGGGTTTTCGTTGGCCAAGAATTAACTAATCTGATACCTGACAGGGGTACGTTTAATATTTCTGGATCAATAAGCTTAGAATAATCCAAATAATTTATCCACCTCTGTTGATAGAAAGTAGGAATGACTAGTTTAAAAATCCCTTTTATCTTTTAGTAAATTTTTTCATTTAAAAAGAGAGGTTAAAAAAAATTTTAAGGTTTTAATCCCACAGCACTTCGTCTAGAACCGAAGCAGCAATATTTACTCCCAATTTTCCTAGGAAAGAATATCTATCTTTTTTCCCTCCACCAATATTAATTACTTTATCATAATTTGCGATGAGAATACCTGTTTCAGGGTCGATCTGAATAAGTTTCGATTCACCTTCTTTTACTGACACCTTTTTTCGATGTATTAGGACAAGTTTTGAATCTGAACCTATTAAAAGGAAATTACGTCTCCCAAAGATAAAATGTCTAATTTTTTCATCGTCTTCTTTTCCAAAGCTGATCCGAGTTTCCGGATCCTCAATAGTTTTGTTAATTTTTTTGATCATATCCTTTGCCTTAATCATGGAATCTTCATAAGATTTGTCAAAACTGGAAATTTCTTGAAGCTTTGAACCTAGCTGAGCAATATTGAGACCTAGAATCACTAAATTTGTTCCCCTAAATTGAATTGTATCCCCAACTGATCCATAATTTTTCGTATGAATCAAAGTATCAACAATAACTTCAACTGATCCCAGTACTATAATACCATTTAATTCTGATTCTGTTATTAATTCAACGATGTTTGATTTGCTTGAAATTAGAATTTTATATGATGATGTATTTATAATTTCTGGCAATCCTAAGTATTCATAGATTCTATTTCCAAGGATGAAAGGCATCCTTACTCCTCCTCCTCATCATTAATTATTACTGGAACTTGAAGACGTCTTTTTCCCCGAATAAAGAGGAATTCAACTAATTTTAAGGCCTCACGACCAGCAAAGGTTAATAGATAACGTTCACGAACTCCTTCTTGTCTTACAAGGCCTTGGTCAATTAAAATACTGATATGATGCTTAAAATTCCCTCCTTTTGTTCCAGTTCGATCCGCTAAGTCAGATTGTCTTAGAGGTTCCCTTTCAAGTTCCTTAAGCATTCTCAATCGTGTTGAATCAGAGAGTGCAGTCATAATTGCAGAGCCTTTGTCAAAAAATTCTTCAAATTCTTCCTCTTTAATGCTTTCTTCTGTTCTCTTGGTTCTCCTATGTTTTCTAGAGGATGATTCGTGAAATAGTGATCCGACAGATTTGTCAATAGCGTCCCCCAGTGACTCACCAACTGATTCTAGTAAGCTTCCGATATAATATTGGATTGATTCTCCAAAGCGATTTCCTGTCTCTTCCCAGTCTCGACGTAGAGTCTTTCTTTGAGTTCGTGGTGGTTTTGAATATTTTGAAGAATCTTGATTAATATCATATTTTATATCCCGAATTTCCTCTTTCATTTTATTCAATTCATTTTGAATTTCTTTTTTCATCTTTTGGATGGCATCTTGTACTTCTTCGAATGGTTTATCTGATTCTGAGGATTTTTTCTCATCATCAAAGTTATTATTCTCATTATTCAATGATTACACCATCTGTAAAGCTTATACAATTTCATGTAAGTTTGATTTTTTTGTATATTTTATGGATTTATATAGACTTAGGTGGTGGTAAAAACAATTCTCTGGTAAATAATATTCTTTTAATTTTTTTTTAAAAAAAAATTTTTCTATTATTACTTTTCTTCCTATTAGATAAAAGGAGAAAGAAGAATTAAATAAATTGTTCCTATTAATAAGTGGAGAAACCCTAATACAGCACCTAATTTTAAAAATTCTAGAAATGTGATTGGAGATCCTTCTCTATTAGATAGATTAATTGCTAAAATGTTAGCTGGACTACCAATTGGCAAGATATAGCCTCCAAGATTTACTGCTATAACAAGTGCCCACCAATGTATAGGATCAACAACGCCAGCAGCTTGAAGATCAGCAAATACAGGAGCAAGTGCTGCTGAAATTGGTATGTTATCAACAACAGCAGAAATTATTCCTATTCCAAAAGAAATAAATGGTATTGAAAAGAATAACTCCAATTCTAGAAAAGGAGTAAGGATTTCTCCAAGAAGTTCAAGGATACCAAGGATCTCTATAGAACCTACAAGAATAAATAATCCCATTATAAAATAAATTGAAATCCATTCCACATCACGAAAAATTTCCTTTGGATGCATACCTGAAAATAGTAATAATCCTGCTGCAATCAATAAAGCAATTTCTGCAGCTCTTAGATTAAATGTACTACCAAAAATGAAGCCTGATACCAATAAAATTAGACCTACAATAGCAACATAAAATGTTCTTCTGTCTTCAACTAGGATATTGGGATCGAGAAGGAAAATTTCCTTTACCAGATACTCAGAGGGCGCAACAAATTTGGAACGTGCATAAAAATAATAGATTGGAATTGCAACTATAAAAAGAAGGATACTCAAAGGCCCCATAATTATCACAAAATCTACAAATCCTTCACCACTTTTATCTGCAAGTACGATATTCGGGATGCTCCCAACCAAAGATGAAATAGAGGCAAAATTAGCAGTTATTGCTTCAATTGTCAATATTGGTCTGAAATCAAACTCTAAAATCTTATATATTTCTACTGTAAGTGGTGCAATAATTAGCATGGTAGTGATAACATCAAAAACAAAACTAATGATAAAGGTTAAGACAGAGAGAGACAAAAGTAGGGTTTTGGGGCTTCCCTTAGTTAAACGTACAATAAGAATACTTACATATTGAAAAAGACCTGATCGACTTGAAATTATGGTTATAATCATCATTGCAGTAATAAAAATAATTGTATTCCATTCTACTTTTGTTACAATAGTATGAAATTCAGTTACATGACCCTCATACTCCCATTCAGACACTATGAGAAGAAAAGAAATTAAACCAGCTCCCAAAAGTGCTGAAATGGGTCTATGAAGTTTTTCAGTTGAAATTAATATATAAATACCAATAAAAATGGCTAATCCAATAAGTTGAACTGGTTCTAAGAGGGCCATGCTAATATTTTCACCTTTTTTTAAGTTGTCTCTCTGCTAATGACTTTTTGAAAGGTTTAGGAAAAATAAATCCACTTCTTAATCTGGTTATCGGGAAACTTTAAAGATCTTAAAAGAATAACATATTTGATTTTTTAAGAAATGTATAATCCCCCAAAAATCAAGTCAAGGTTTCCATAATTTTTTTGAATCATATACAGTAATAAATAATAAATTTTTCAATCTTTTGGATATAATGGAATGATTTAATAACCTATAAAAATAATTATGATGAAATCTCACTAAAAAAAAGCATTTTATAATCTAAAATATTTATTCAGCTTGATAGGTTAAGTGATTGAAAGAATATAATCAATTGTTATTAATAAATGCCTAAAATATATATTTCTGAAATATATTATCATATTCTTCAAACTAAATGCCCTATAATGGATATCATGGTTGAATAACAGATCCGTATGTTTCTCATTCAATTAAAATATCACAGATAATATATTAATCAACAAATGACATTGCTATGTTAGCTAGGTGTTACATTGAGGTCTGGATATTCAAAATTAAGTTTTTATTTCTGATTAGTACAAAATATTTTCATCTAAACAAAAACTCGTATTTATCCTGAACTCTCCTTTCTTGGGACAATTTTTGGTGATTTCATTACTTTTGGGTTCTCTAGAGTATAGATAAGATCACGAATTTCTGCTGCTTTTTCAAATTCAAAATTTTTTGCCGCTAAATACATTTCTTCCCTCAAAGCATCAAGATATTTTGGTAAATCCTCTGCAGAAATTTTTTCTGTTTGAATCTTGGTAAAATTAGTTTTCATCTCAGAAAGTGGTGTATGAATTTTCTTAATTATAGTTTTCGGTTCTATATCCATTTTTTCATTATATTGAATTTGTTTTCTACGTCTTCGTTTCGTTTCTCGAATAGCATCATTCATTGAATCAGATATGGTATCAGCATAAAAGATCACTCTTCCATTCACATTTCGTGCTGCTCTTCCAATGGTTTGAATCAGAGATCTTTCATTTCGAAGAAATCCTTGTTTATCAGCATCTAGAATAGCAACAAGGGATACTTCAGGAAGATCTAGCCCTTCTCGTAATAAATTAATCCCAACAAGGACATCAAAATCTCCTTGCCGTAAGGAAGCCAAAATATCTGTTCTCTCAAGTGTCTTGATCTCTGAATGTAAATACCGTGCACGAATACCAATTTCATCAAAATAATCTGCAAGATTCTCTGCCATTCTTTTGGTAAGAGTAGTAATTAATGTTCGTTCTCCTCTTGTAACTGTTTTTTTTATTTCAGCAATTAAATCATCAATGGGATTGATAGTTTTTATTTTTACAATTATTTCAGGGTCAACTAACCCAGTAGGTCGAATAATTTGTTCAATAATATCTTCTTTATTTGTTTTATCCAAATCATATGGACCAGGTGTTGCACTTACAAAAATAGTTTGTCCCATCCGTTTTTCAAACTCATCAAAAGTCAGTGGGCGATGATCGAAAGCTGATGGGAGTCGAAAACCGTAATCAATCAAGTTTTTTTTGCGTGAATAATCGCCTTCTCTCATCCCAGCAATTTGAGGGATAGTCATGTGTGACTCATCAATGATTAGAAGATAATTTTTCGGAAAGAAGTCAAATAAAGTCCCAGGTGGTTCTCCTTCTGTTCTATTATCAAAATATCTTGAATAATTTTCCATCCCAGGTGCATGACCAATTTCTTCTATTAGCTCTAGGTCATAATTTGTTCTTTGTCGAAGACGATGGGCTTCAATTTGCTTATTTTCATTTAATAATTCCTCTATTCGTTCATTTAATTCTTTTCTTATTTCTGGTAACACTCGTAATAAATCTTCTTTCGGTCGAACGTAATGTTTTGCTGGAAATATGTAAACACGATCTAGTTCAGTTAAAGTCTGCCCTGTTATCGGATTTATTTCAGCAATTTTATCGATTTCATCTCCAAATAATTCAATTCGGACTGCACTATCCTCATAAACTGGCCAAATATCTATTATATCACCTTTTGATCTAATCTTGCCTCGAGTAAAAGCAGTGTCATTTCTTTCGTATAAAATGTCAATTAATCCTGAAAGAATTTCATTTTTTGTAAGATTCATACCTCTAGAAATATGTAAGCTTAAGGATTTATAATCTTCTGGTCTTCCTAGGCCATAAATGCAAGATACTGAGGCTACTACGATTACATCATCTCTTTGTAATAAACTACGAGTGGTTGATGCACGCATTTTATCTATTTCTTCATTAATAGAAAAATCCTTCTCAATATACCTATCAGGAGTAGGAAGATAAGCTTCTGGTTGATAATAATCATAAAAAGACACAAAATATTCCACAGCATTATTTGGGAAATATTCTTTAAACTCTTGATAGAGCTGAGCAGCTAATGTTTTATTATGTGAGATAACAAGGGTAGGTTTTTGAATCTGCTCAATTACATTAGCGATCGTAAAAGTCTTTCCTGAACCTGTTACTCCTAGTAAGGTCTGATATTTCTTATTTGAGTTAATTCCTTTAGTAAGTAATTCTATTGCAGAGATCTGATCCCCTTGAGGTTTATATGGGGAAATAAGCTTGAATTTTGGCAGGATTAGGCCCTCAATAATAATCTATTAAGATATTTGTATTGAATAGACAGTATTTAAGCATATATTTTAATATCTATTTTAGGGTAATCAGTTAAAGAATGTTGAATTCTCCATACTTTAAATACGAAAACACTTAAGAGAAAAAATAAACCAGTTTTGTGAAGTAGGTATTTGAGGGGAAAATCTTTTTCCTTACTGAATTAAAGAGGTAAACTATTGTTTGATAGAGATATCAGAGTCACTGTTTTAGGAAATACTGGTGTTGGAAAGACGACACTAATTGAAAGAATAAAAGGGTCAAAGGTTAAGACTTTACAAGCACAAAAGACTTTGAATATAAATGCTGAAGAGAAAAAAATTCGTTTACGGAGTTCAGAGCTATATCCATGGTATTCAATTGAAGCACATCGAAAATATAGAATTGTTGCGATAGATAATCCAGGGGATTATAAACTTCGTCGAATGTGGAGAGAAGTCTTAAGAAAATTTACCACTGATGGAATGTTATTCCTTTTAGATCCAAAGCAGAGCATTGTTGTTCAAAAAAATGCTATGGAGGATTCATATAATTATTTTCTTGACTCTCTAGATCTTAATCCTAAGAAAGCTGATATATTTGCTCAGAATAAAAAATATATTTTCCATTTTGTGGTAAATAAGTGTGATACATTAGATAATTTCTCTGAAAACGAATTTACATTAACTCCCTATATCAAAGAAAAAGCAGTTGACTTTCTTTCCCACTTTGCATTTACAATGGACGAGTTTAAAAGAACATTCCCTCGATCCAAAATCGGGATATCATATCTTTCAGCAAAATATAGCCCTTATCTTGATTTAGACAAACTATTTGAGATTCTAAAGGTTTATCGATACCAAACGTAAAAAATAAAGTTTTAATTTAATACAATTTCTATTTTAACGCCTCATTAATTTTTCTTAATATTACTGAGGTATCAATTGGAAAAGGTTCAACTTCTAGCAATAATTGATTTTTCAGAACCTTCATTTTAAGATTTTTTCTAAAAATCGTTAGCATTCTCATTTTCCTTAAGATAGGACTGATTACACTGTAAGATAATTGCTGATGTTCAGATGTTTGTCTTGCTTGATCTCTTAAAATGGTGATGAGATTGTTTTGAAGTCCTAAAAACTGTGGAAAATCTTTGGAAACAAAATTCAAAGCCTTAACGCTTTTTGATTCCTTTCCTTCTGAGCTACTACTTAATGTAGAAATACTTCTTTGTTTGAAAGGGATATAAACATTTTCATTAAATGTTTCAATAGTTGTAGTCATTTTATCTTCAAGAGAAACGGATGAGTTATAGAGCTGCTCGTAAATATTTGATGGCAAATTCCTCATCTTATAAAACCATGAATCGTAATTCTTCATCGAGAAAGGGAATTTTAAACCAAAAAGAAAATCTAGAAATAAATCCTCTGAGGGTTTATTGTCCGCATAAAAACAGATTTCTGACAGATCTCTCCAAATTGAATAATGTATATTCATTGTATTTGTAGTAAAATAAGGTGGAAGATCATTTATTGTACCATATGCTTGTTTTGGATGTAATATTAGGAAGTCTGTTTTTGTATCAGCGTATCTATACTGAATTCTATTTTGAGTTATCTCGAAATACCCTTTGTGTGTTTGCAAAGTCTGTTTTTTCCCTGTAATCTCGATAGATGGACACATTATGAAATTTTTATTATTGTTCATTCTTGAAACCTTCCAGCAGATACTTAAGTCCTATATAGTCAACAATGTATAATTTAAACAACAAAATTATTGTTAATAATTTTAGGAATAATTATTGATAAAACTTCACTTTTAAATAAACTGCAGGAAAATATTTGCCAAGAGTTCAGAGTTGAATTCATGACAAAAATGAACTTCAAAACATCAGCCTCAGATATATTATTGAACCAATTACCCACACAACCCGGTGTATATATTTATTTTGATATATCTGGGAAGATTATTTATGTGGGAGCAGCTTCGAATCTTAAAAAGCGTATTTCTTCTTATTTTCGAAAAGATATCCCTGATCCTAAAACATATCGCCTTGTTAATAAAATTGATAAATTAGATTATGAAATTCATTTAACAATTGAAAAAGCGTTTCTCCGAGAGAGGGAATTAATCCGAATTCATCATCCTCGTTTTAATTTTGATTGGAAAGATGATAAAGAATACCCTATGATCCAAATTACCAAACCAGATAAAGAAGAAAAGTTTTCACGAATTTTTATTGTTCGTAGTGTGACCAAGCAAGATGATTGGTATTTTAGTAGGAAAAAAGATGTAAAAGCGTTGAGATATTCTGTTAGAGCTCTACGAAGTATTTTTCCAATTGCAAACAAACCATATTGTTTC
Organism: Candidatus Hodarchaeum mangrovi; assembly: GCA_016839515.1. Classification (GTDB taxonomy): domain Archaea; phylum Asgardarchaeota; class Heimdallarchaeia; order Hodarchaeales; family Hodarchaeaceae; genus Hodarchaeum; species Hodarchaeum mangrovi. The sequence continues at coordinate 6,019 of JAEOUE010000030.1, read as the reverse complement.
AAAACTAAGAGATTTTGTTTAGATTATTCCATAAATCGTTGTACAGCGCCTTGTGTAAATAAAATTTCCCTTGAGGAATATCAAAAGATCATTGACCAATTAATATTGTTCTTAAAAGGTAAAAAAGAGGATTTAATCATAAATCTTCATCAAGAAATGATTCAATTAGCTGAAGAGTTAAATTTTGAAAAAGCAGCTAAGTTACGCGATAGAATTCATCGTATTGAAGCTACTTTAGATCATTACCCTAATATCCCTGAACCTAGGGATAAGGATTATGTCATCCTAATCGAAAATCAAAATTTTTATGCTATTTTAATCATTTGGGTATTAAATAATCAAATTATAAATGTGGAATCCATAGATTTAGGTAAAATTAAAGTATTGGCGAAAAATGAGATTTTGAGATCTTTTCTCTATAATTATTATATCAATACTGAATTTATTCCTCAGAGAATTGAAATTGATACAGATCTTCAGGAAGATCAAGATATTTTGGAGATTTGGCTATCTAAAAGGCAAGGAACTAGTGTTCATTTGAAACTTGATTTAGATTTAAAGGATAGAGATCTTATTAAACCTTATATTTTTCAAATTATTAATGATATTTCTGAAAATATTCAATTAGAACACAAAAAAGATGCTCTTCTAGAAGATGCTTTATTGCAAATTCAGGATTTATTGCAATTAAACAAAAAACCATTAAGAATAGAAACTTATGATGTATCCAATCTCCAAGGATCTTTTCCAGTTGGATCAATGGTTGTTTTTGAAGGTGGACTTCCTGTAAAAAGTGAATATCGTCGTTTTAAAATTAAAAATCTTGCTTCAGAACCAAATGATGTGGCAATGATCAAAGATATTCTTGAAAGAAGGTTAAAACATAAAGGATTAAAATTCGCGAAAAAAGATCCAGATTTAATTGTAGTCGATGGAGGAAAACCGCAGGTAAATACAGCTTCACGAGTTTTAAAACAATTAAGTAAGGAAATTCCTTTGATAGGATTAGCAAAGAGGGAAGAACAAATTTTTTTGCCGTACCGTAAAAAACCACTGGAAATATCAGCTGAAAATACAGGTTTAAAACTTTTAAAGCAATGTCGTGACGAAGCTCATCGATTTGCTGTAGATTACCATATAAAACGACGATTATCTCAACCAAAATCTGAATTAGATTCTATTCCTGGAATTGGTCCTAAAAAGCGAAATGCTTTACTTCAGTACTTTCAATCTTTAGAGAATATTAAAAATTCCACAATTGAAGAATTAAGCCAAGTAGAGGGAATAAACCAAAAATTAGCTGAGAATATCTATTTATTTTTTAAAACTAAGTATTCTAAAGAACTAAGTAGTTAAAAAAGTGTTTCCTATTAAAAAATAGAAAAATCCTTAAAGGCTATTTAATCTAAAAAGTTTGAACAACCGATACTTTTTATTTCATTTTTATTGGAATTTGTGATATTTCCCCAATTAATCTTGATGAGTAAAATAAGTTAAATTAATAGGATTTCAATATGAATATATCATAAAGTGATCTAATATTTGGATTTGATTTATAAATGAAAGAAATGACAAAAAAAATTGTTAAAAAAGGAGCTAAAGAAGCCTTAAATATAAGTACAAGAGCAGTGAGCGGGGTTGCAGCAGATATTGCTAAAGAATCTTTAAAAGATGAGTTAAAAAAGACTGGGGTACCAAAAGCGGTTAAGGAAAAGCTTGAAAAGTCATCAAAATTAATAAGAAATGAATTATAATTAGAATCTTATAAATAGGTTAATTATTTTTGAGGTGCTATATTGGAGCTAAAAAAAGTGAAAAATGTTATTGCAGACCCTGTCACCATGTTTGGATCCACTAAAACTACCATACAATGGATTTGGGGAAGAAAAGATCAAATGCCTCATTTTGCCATGAGAAAATTTATTATTGAACCTGGGGGGGAAATAGGCATTCATGGCCACCCTGAAGAACATGAGATTCTAATATTGAGTGGTATAGGACTCGTATATAATGACTCAGGTCAAGAATTTGAGATATCACCTAATGATGCCCTTTATGTTCCTCCTCATGAGATACATGGTTATAAGAATACAGGTTCGGAAAATCTTGAATTTCTATGCATTATTCCTTTATTGTAATTCAAATGTGGGTATTTAGTTATGCCTAGAAGAATTAGTAGAGAATGGTTTGCTAAATATATTTCAGGAGATTCTAGAATCAAACAGGAACGACATGGTATATTTCGTTTGAATTATGATAAAAAAAGGCTTGAATTTGCTGTTCAAACATCAGAAAAAGATAGCTCTCCTTTAATTATAGTCAGTTATCCAGTTCAATACTTAAAGAAGGTAGAAATCTCATCTCATAGATCACTACTAAAGAAAAATCATTATTTAGAGCTATATATGGGGGATCCTCCTAATATAATGGTACCACGTTATTCTTTCTCGATGAATGACCTACAAGAAGTAAAAATTAAGATACTGGAATTTCAGGAAGAAATAAAATCACTGGAAACTAACAAAGTGGCTCAACCTGACATTTATGTTTTCGAAATAATATCTAAATTACTTGCAAAGCCAGTAAATCAAATTCAATCACTTTTTGAGGACGTAACTACACATTTAATGTCATTAGGAAAATCCTCTAGAAAAGTTGGTGAGAAAATAATTTCCTCTTTTGATCTCAAACCAGTATATGAAATTAAAGAGGTTGAGATCAATTCACGAAAAGTTCGTTATTTTGAGTATTATAACAATTCTAATCAAACACTTATAATTTTATCACCCATTGGAGGAAAAATTCATCATCTATTCTCTCTTATACGTCATTTGACTGATTTAAACGTTGTTATCTTGGGTCAAAGAGGATATGAATCCTCGTATGATCAAGATAAAGAATTTAAATTAAAAAACTATATAAAGGATTTAGAAGATTTTTTGGAATTCCTAGGGAACAAACAGGAAATAATCTTGGCTGCTCACTCCTTATTTACTGCTATAATACTTGAGAAGTTCTTGGAAATTCAAAATTCTAATATTACCAAAGTAATTCTCATTTCGGGGTTACATCGTGCTCCTGATAACTTTAGAAAAGGCGTAAAGGCTCTCCCTCCCACACAAATGTGGAGTCCATTTAAAGGTCAAATAAAAAGATTGGCTCCCAAAATCCTATTCGGAACAGAAGCTGATAGTGAAATGATAGAAACTTTTATTTCAGAAGCTCTTCAGGTGAGAAATGATGTTTATAACCAAATCTTTAGAGACTTTTTACCTAGATTTGATTATTCAAAGAAGCTGTCACTGATAAAAATACCTATTTTATTACTTTGGGGAAATGAAGATCAATTAATTCCTTCTGACATGAAAACAAAGATGATTGATATTATTCCTACTTCCAAGCTCTCCTATAAAGTATTATCGGGAGGTCATATGATTATTTTAGAAAACCCAAGCCTTGTTGGGAGTGAGATAAGACGATTTTGTTTAAGAAAGGGTCGTGAAATTATTATTGAATAACAAAAATAATTCATATTATTTTAAGATACAATTTTCTGACAAATCGATTTGGGGAGAATTTAAGGAGGATTTGAAGGTAATTTTACGTGAAAAAGGAATAAAGTATCAATATTCCGTTAAAACACCAAAATTCCATATTATTTATCAAAATAACGATATCCAATTAAAAATTCAATGGAATAGTGACGATACAATCTTCTGTACATTAAATGTTATTGGTGATGCTCAAAAAGCACTTTTTCCTTCTCGAGAGATATTTGAATTGTTACAATTATTTTCAGGACAACTTATTGATGGTGATTCTCCGTACAATTGGATTATTTAAGTAGCATAATCCGCTTGAATATTTTTTATAAATTGTTTTAAGTAAGAATAAAAAGGTTTAATGTTTCCTTTTTCCCATTCTTGGGCTATTTTCTTGTAAAGATCTCCTTCAAGTATTATTTTCATCCCGTGTTCTGTTTCTATTATTTTTATACCTTCAACATCCAATTAATTATCTCCACTGAAAAATATTCTTTGTTACAGTTTTTTTTTAATTTTGATTAGCTTTAAACGGAGGGAAATAATATATAAATTTAACTCAAGAATAGTTTTTAGACTGTAGAAAAAATTAGTATGAAAAAAGGAAAAAAATAGTGATGGTCAAAAGTTTTACACTCATCTAGCTTTTTTTACAAGTTCATCCCATCTTTCATCGATGTCTTTTTGGAATATTTCAATTAAATCAGTGCGCTTTGTTGGTTTAAAAAAATGTCTCCAACGCCCTTCTAGCTTTAAATATTCTTCTACGGGCAGTTTTTTTGAAGGATCATCAGCAATACGTTGGCTTGGTCGGCTTAATTGATATTTTCCATTGATAACAGTATATAATGGATGAATACAAGTTTCAGTTGCTAGACGAACATATTCAATGGACTTTGAAGGATCAAATCGTTGCCCACGATTACATGATGCTTCAATATGTAAAAAAGCGGGTCCTTTAACATCTAACCCTGTTCTTACTTTTGCTACAAGATCCTCTGGATAAGCTGGTGATGCTGTAGCTACAAATGGTATACGATGAGCTGAGATGATATCAGTAATTGGTTTCCGAAACTGATGTTTTCCTGGAATAACAGCTCCAGCTGGAGACGTTGTTGTTGATGCACCAAAAGGTGTGCCACCAGATCGTTGAATTCCAGTATTCATGTATGCGCCATTATCGTATAAGATATAGAGAAGATCATGACCTCTTTCTAAAGCACCTGAAAGGGATTGAATTCCTATATCATAAGTACCCCCATCTCCTCCAAAAACAATAATATCTGTTTCTCCTTCTTTGTAAGTTCCTTTTTTAGTCATTGCCTTTATTGCAGCTTCAATACCACTAGCTACGGCAGAAGCGTTTTCAAATGCTACATGAATCCAAGGAACTTCCCAAGCAGAGAAAGGATAAATAGTGCTGGCGACTTCTAAGCATCCAGTTGCATTCACAATCATCGTAGGTTTATTGAAAGCCATCGTTACTTGGCGTGCCATTGATCCAGCTGCACAACCAGCACATAATCTATGGCCACCTGAAAAATATGTAGGTTTGTCTATAAGATCTTTTAATTTGTATTTTGGTAATTCTATCGTCATCTTATCTCCTCCTTATTCTCTTAATCCCCACCAAAAAATTGGGAGATTTTTGCCTATATTAAAAGCTTCTTTAGCTCTATCGTACATTCCATGATAATCTTTGATTAAAGTGTCACGTCCTCCGAGACCAATCGTATATTCCGCTAAAAGTGGATTCACTCCCGTTCCATATAAGGCTGATTTGATGTCTTGGCTCAATATCCCACCAGGTCCACCGAAAGAATGTGCGCGTTCAATTGTTATTAGTCCTTTAAGATTCTTACAGAGATTTACTACATGATCTCCAAAGAATGGTCGATAAACTCGGATTTTAATTAGCCCTATTTTTTCCCCCTTTGCTCTCAATTCATCAATAGCTGTTCTAGCATTTCCAGCTGATGATCCCATTGTTAGAAAAGCATACTCTGCATCTTCCATCATATATGATTCAACTGGACTATACTTACGCCCAAAACGCTTTTCCCACTCTGAAAAAGTATCTAAAATTATTTTTCGTGAACGTTCTTGTGCATCTCTTACTTGAGCTCGTGCTTCCATATAATAATCCGGAAGATGTAGAAGTCCAATGCTAAGTGGTTTGGTAGTATCAAGTTTGAGATTGGCAACTCTTTCTCCTCCAAGAAAATCTAGAGCTTCTTGTCTAGATACAGGTTCAATTCCTTCGATTGCATGTGAAAGGATAAAACCATCAAGACCAACAGCCACAGGTAATAGTACATCGGGATGTTCTCCAATTTTGAAAGCCAAAATAGTGTGATCATGAGCTTCTTGATTATCTTCAGCAAAGAGGCTGATCCATCCAGAATCTCGAAATAACATTTGATCTGTTTCTTCTCCATGGATATTAATTGGCCCACTAATAGCTCGATTGGCAATTG
>JAEOUE010000134.1 GCA_016839515.1 Candidatus Hodarchaeum mangrovi | reverse complement strand
TTTGATATTCTACAGCATTTAAAAGTTCTAGATCCAACAGCAGGAACAGGAAATTTTTTAGAATCAAGCTTAATATTTCTAATTGAAATTTATTTGTCTTTGAGGAGGAAAATTGCTGCAATCAACTCCGCTAATGTTCCTATTTTCTATTATTATGAACTTGACGAGTATGGTGATTTAAAACAAAAAATCCTTGATGGATCGACCTCTTTAAACCATTTCAAATTTAAAATAATAACAAAGCTTATTTGTCCGAACAATCTTTTTGGTGTCGAATTAGATCCAATTGCAGTTAAAATCATTAAATTAAGATTATTCCTATCAGCGATTAACACTATTGAGAAAGAATTCGACTTTGATGCTTATAATTTTGATATTATATTTGATAACATAAAAGAGGGAAATTCGATTTTAGGATTAGTTTCTAATGTCTTTAATTTTAAAATTTTAGATCAAATAAGTGAAAAAAAGCATCTATTTCCTCTTGAGGAGAATATTCAAATTAGTAAATCCCTTCAAGTTTATCTCCTTCATGCCATTCAATCCGTAGAACATATTATCCCAAGTAATAATTGTCATTTAATACAGAAGCTTAAAAGTTCCGATAAATTAATTATTTTAAGGAATTTTAAGGAATTATACACATTATCAAACATTCTTAAAAAAATTTGGCTTCTTTCTGGAAAAAATCTGGTTTTTAGAGAATTAGATCATCTTTTAGATTCTTTAAATACAAGAATATCAGATTCTTTCACTTCCTTGTATAATAATTCAAAAGATGTTCCAGATTATTATTTTAGGCAATTATTTCATTGGCCCTTAAGATATCCTCTTATTCTTAATTTTTCTAAAGGATTTAGTGTTATTCTATGTAATCCTCCTTATAAGGGAGAAAGTGGTAATAAAGAATTTTTCAGAGTTCTCTCGCGAGTTTTTCCTAATTATTATGAAGGTAAGATGGATTTATGGTATCTTTTTGTTCACCGTGCGATAGACCTACTTCAAGAAAATGGGTATATGACCTTTTTAACTTCAAATTATTGGATAACAGCTTCAGGAGGAAAAACCCTTAGAGAAAGAATCTTTAGAGAAACAGAAATTGATAAATATATTAATTTTGGAGATAATTCAGTCTTTAATTCAGCACTTGGAATCCATGTAAATTCCTTTACTCTTAAAAAGACTCAAAAAGAAGATATTCTTATTAAATGTACTCAATTTACGAAAAAATATCCTGTAGGTACTGATTTAGTTAAGAAGATAGATCTTCAAACTCATTATAATATTCCAAAAGGCCAAATTCGTTTTAATGGTTTTACTCCATACTTTCATTTTATTCCTCAAAATGTTTCAGAATTAGTCAAAAAGATAATCTCATCTTCTAAACAGTTACGTTTATCAGGATTTAAGGTAAGAGAGGGAATTATAACAGGAATGAATAAGATTTCTAGGATTCAAGTGAATAAATATAAAATTGATGAAAAACACATAAATTCAGGAGTCTTTATACTGAATCTAAATCACCCTAGAGATAAAAACCTTTTAATGACATTCCTTCTTCAAGAAGTAGAGCTTGTAAAATTTTTTTACAAAAGTTCAGATATTTCAAGATTTCACTCCTCTATTTCAACGAATAAAATGATAATATATCTTGATAAGAATATATCTGATATTGAATCACTTCCTAATATAAAAAGACATTTGGACACCTTTGAATCTGTCCTTCAACGCTCTTTAGATAAATTTCCTTATCTCAATAGACCTCGAAAAATTGATATTTTTTTATCCCCAAAAATTATTACACCTCAGAGAAGGATGATTAATTCATTTGCGTATAATTCATATCCATGGTTTGCTGCTCAGGACGTTTATTTTATATCATCAATGAGTTTATCTGAAGGTTCAAGATTACTTAAAGGGTTATCATTAATTCTTAACTCCCAGTTGGCCTATTTTTGGTTTTATTGGATGGGTAAAAAAAAGGGAAATCAACTCGAATTTTTTGGGGAACCTCTTGAGTTCTTTCCTATTCACAAAGATTTTCTAAAGTACAGTATCCTTTTCGCACAACTCGCTGAATATCTAATATTCCTTACAGAGGAAAAGTCCGCCTTAGAATTAGGAATTCCCATTCAAACATATTTCGAGGAAAAATTAATTGGTGCTCTGATCAATGAATTATATCAAATAAAAGGAAAAAACAGATCTGTATTTCTATCTGATAAATTAAGATTATTGATAAAACCAATTCAATTTGATGAATGGGAAAAGATGTATTATAATTTTAAAATCGGAAATGAAATTAATCTAAAGAAATATTCTAGCCTTCGAAAGTTCAATTATTCAAGAATTTTAGAGGTATATAAAAAAGTCTTGACTGATTTTATAATTCAATCGTTAATAGAGGATTATTTTTTTGATTACCCAATTATTTAGCATTTCAAATAATTTTTAACTCAAATAGATGTTTCTTAAACCCTTTTTTAATTTGTACATTAAATGAATGAGTCTTCCGAAATATTTATACTAGCTTTCAAGGTCTAATTGCTGTTCTAATCTCTTTAATATATTAGATAAGACTTCACCAGATTTTCCAGAAACTCGAAAATCTGCGAGATGATCTAATTCTGTTGGTCCCAAATTAATGATAATTAAAGTTGCTCCATTATTTTTAGCAATGATTGGAAAATTAGCTGCTGGGAAAACACTTAAAGTAGATCCTATTACAATCATAACATCTGCACGTTTAGAATTTATTTCCGCTTCAGCCATTTCTTTTTCAGGCATTGGGTCATTAAAGTTCACAACTGACGAAATTAATCTACCAGAGCAAGAAGAGCATTTTGGTTGATTTTCTAACGGTTTTTGTGTGCGATAACCCCTCCCGTGGATCGCATCATTCCACCCAATTTCATTCTTTGTGAATCCTTTATCACAGATTAAACACTTCATCTTATTAGAATTTCCATGAAGTTCTGCAATAATTTTTTCTGGAATACCTGATTTTATATGCAGGTTGTCAACATTTTGAGAAATCAAATATTTTAGAAACCCATGCTTGTATAAACGAACTAAAACATAATGCCCCACGTTAGGATTAATCGCTGAATATGGCTTATCGGGCATTTTTGGCTTTAATCCTTTAGCTCGTAATGTCCATACCCCTTCTGGACCTCTATAATCTGGTAATCCTGATTCAGTTGAAATACCCGCTCCTGTGAAAATGACTAGATATTTAGACTTTTTTATTATTTCAACAATTTGATCTAGAATTTCCAATTTTCTTTCTCCAAAATAAACACTAGGAATAATTTTGTGTATTCCTTAAAAATTTATTATTTGTATTAGAAATTATCTTTCTCATTCTTTCTTTCATGCTTCTTACATATTTGGACTGATCTATTACTACTTGCCAATTCTGACAATTTAAAAACCACCAAACATTCCATAATGCTCTGTATTTCCACCCTTTTGTTCCTGGTAAGCTAAGTAAATTGAAGCTTTCAATAAAAGGTGGTTTATATTGATCGAATAAGGATTGACTTAATGAAGATCTTTTGGTTGGTTTTTTTCTTGCCTCTGTTACAGTTTTTGACCCTTCAGGGGTATAACATTCACATACTGCAGCATTTCTTCGCCAACCAATCCAATCTAAAGAGGATAAATAATTCCAAAAAATGATTTGATTAAATGGACTTCCTATTCCAAATCCATGATATTCTTTACCAGGATTTTTGGAGCTAATTAATACGACCCATTTTCCTACATTATAAATACTTCCAGGTTGATTTATTTTTAAGGATGGAACCATACCTCCTAATCCAATAATTTTACAATTCGGATAATTAGAATTTATTTCTGGAAAATGAATGACTGGGATGATAGAAGTATCTATCATTTTGGAAAGATATTTCCAATTGGAAAATGATTTTTGATAATCTCCTATCAGGTCAAGATTAACAATTTTATCTTTTAATTTTAAGTCAATTTTCTTTAGAAAATTTGCATAATCCTCACAGGAAATAGAAATGCCCATATTGAAAGCACTGTAAGCTCCTGAGTCAATCATGATCGGTCCTTCATATGAAAAAAAATCATGTATTCCTTTAGATATAATCTTAGGTATGAATTTTCGAAATGTCCAATAAGAAAACATCAATCCTGCGTTTATTTCTTTCATCTTTTTTAAGATCAATGCCTCTTCAATGTGAGGGAAGAAACCAGGCACAATCCCTAAATATAAAATCATGATAAAGAATCCAATTATACAGAGTAATATTTCATCCTTTTTAGTTGTTTTTAAGAGTTGATACATACTTTGAAAGACTCAAAAATTCTCTTAATATTGTCTTGTGGTAAGAAAAAGAACCCAGATCTCAAAGTTAAACCCGTGAAAGCGATTGATGCTTATTTAGGACCAATGTATCAGGTCTTACGAAAAAGATTACCATACTGGCCTGAAAATCTATTTCTGGGAATAATATCAGCAAAATATGGATTTCTTCATAGTTTTGATTTAATTGAATATTATGATTTAAAAATGACACCCAAAATTGCACAGAAACATCGTTTAAGTGTCATTTCATCCGTTCAAGAGTGGAATAAGAAAGAATATTTTGATTTGATTTATATTCTCATGGGAAAAGTATATTTATTGAGTGTTGAGGGGATTCAAGACTTCATTCCGACCACTATTGAAATAGATTCAATGGGTGGACTAGGAGTTGGACAACAAAAGTTAGTAAGATTTTTAGAAAAATATTTCAAAAATCCTAAAAGGTATCAAATGGTATTAAGGGAATTCAATTGATTTTTGCTATGGGAACACCAATTTTTTCACGGTTTAAACCATGGATTTTTGACTGGACTATAAAGCCAGATGCCCTTATGGTTTCTGCTATTGACTTCTTAACTAGTCCTCGTGCGTTTAAACAATTAGAAAAAAAGGGAATTAGAGAAATTCTAGATTGGGATGGATTATTAATTTGTGATTCTGGAGCTTTTTCCGCGTTAAATCGGAAAAATAAAATCACAATAGAATTAGAAGATTTAAAAGATTTATATATTGAACTAAATAATCAAGATCCAAACATATTCAAAATCACATTAGATTATCCTGATGATAAAATAATATCGAATTATAACAAACTACACTCATTAGAAGTATATCCAGTCCTTCCTTATAATCAATTAGATTTAATTAATTCAATAACTGATATTGAATCAAATTTAAAGTGGATTTTTATCGGAAGATTAGTATCTTTAATGCGAAGTGGTGGTGGACATGGAAATAAGCTTTTTCCCATTATTGAAGAAATTAGAGATTTTTTCTCCGAAAAAAATTTAAAAAATACCAAAATTTGGGCTTTAGGCGTTGGAGCTCCAAGCTTAATGCAAGATCTTCAATATTTAGTTGATGGATGCGATTCCGCTAGGTGGAGAATAACAGGATCAAATATGATTTTATTACCAGGAGGTGGTGAAAGAGGTGTTGGGAAAAAAACTAAATGGAGAGGAACCCATAATCGAATTTCCGAAGGTGAAGAAAAAGAAGGTATTATAAGAACATTATTGATGATAGATCAAAATTCTAATGGTTTAGAGTTACTAGACAACAATTTAAATCCTAGTAAGTCTGTTAAAGCAATTGAAGCTGACTATGAGATGAAATTGCCTACTATTGGTGAATTATTAGATAAATTACGTAAGAATCAAGACAAAATCTCTCCAAAAGATCTTGAGTATCTTTTTCGTTCTTCTGGAAATCTCCGCTTATTATTTAATTTCTGGGTTGCTTTGTCATTTAAGGGATAAAATTAAGATTCCTATATGTAATTGAAAATGGATACTTATATAATGGGTTAATTCCAATGGAAAAGTCAACTGGAACGTTTGATGAGCTCCGTGAATATAAGGGATCACTATCTAATATTGAAACTCAAACAATCCTAATAGGAAATCGTGAAGAGGTATTAAATCAGTTAATTTCAAGTAAAAAGAGATTTAATTATATTTTTCAAGATATTTCGTTTTATTTCTTTAGAGCTAATCCCATTTTACGTGAAAAATATTCTAATTTAAGTTTAAGAGATGTTAAACAATTTTTAATAAAATTAGAATCAAAAAAGTTTCAAGGGTTCATGGATGAAATATACTTATCATTTAAAAGTACATACGAATTGCTATCTGATAAAGGAATCCTTGCTATTGCTCTTAATGGCAGTGTTAAATCAAAAATAAAAATTCTTTTAGATGAAATCTTTGGAATTGAAAATTTTATCAACGAAATTATAATTGATAGTCCATTTAAGGTTTTTTATGGATCTACTACAGAAATTTTCGAACGAACTAATTATATTCTTCTTTATTCAAAGGAATTCCCTTATCCTTTAAAGCCGATATATAATACAAAAAGTAGTGGAGGCTATTGGCATTCTTTCGTTTCTAAGGGGCAGGGAAAACCAAAATCTTTCATAATTGCTGGGAAACATATGATTTTAACTCCTCCTACAGGAACGCATTGGAAATTAAATCAAAAAAGGATTTTAGAATTATGTAAAGAGAAAAAAATTAGATTGAATAGTAAAGGATCACCTGAATACTGGGTTACAGAGAAAAAAGGACAAATTATTGATACAAATTGGTTAGACCTGGAAAGTTATTCATTCTCTAATGGATCATTGGTCCTCTCAAAAAAGGTCTTAAATCGGTTAATTGAGATGTATAATGAAGCTCAAGATCAGTTCATTTTAATTTCACCAAACCCTTCGTTATATCAAGATATATGCAACTCTCATAGGTTAATTTGGATTGGAATTCAACCTTCTAATGAAAGAATAGGGCATTTGATATCAATTTTTCCTCAGAGTTCAGCATTAAAATACTTTAAAGTATCTGATAAGAATTTTTGCGAGCGAAAAATCCCTTTTAGATCATCTCTTTCTTTTTTTAAACAAAAAAAAGATTCAATTCACGATCCTGAATATAAATTGGTTCATACTGAAAGATTCTCTCCTGATTCACGTTTTATTTTCAATAATACTATTGAAAATTTCTTAATCAGTGGTGATAATCTCCATTCATGTCATTTACTCCGTAAAGAATGGGAAAAACGGTTAAAAGCGATTTATATTGATCCTCCTTTCTTTACCGGAGTTCCAGAAAAAATAATAATTCCACTTAAGGGATCTAAGAATCATTCAGAACAATTCTTTGAAGAAATAGCTTACAAAAATACTCCTCCATCATTTAATGCGATAGATTTTTTTCGAAATTGGTTTTATTTTCGGATTAGAATAATGAAACATCTTCTTTGTGATGATGGATTTATTTTCGTAAGATTTGATTATCATTTTGGTCATTATGCGCAAGAATTATTGGATATGGTTTTTGGCCAAAAAAATTTCGTTGTCGAATTAATTGTCCGTCGGATGAAGAAGAATCTTTCAAACAAACAGGCATATCATCAAAAGCATTTAATTGTTCATTCAGATAGTATTTATGTTTATCGTGTTTCAAAGGATTCGAAATTAAATTTAATTAAAATTAATAAGAAAAAACGTAAATTCCAAGATTTTGCTGAGATTGAATACCCAAATGATAATATTTGGGTTGATATTGCAGGTTATGAAAAAGTAAAGAAAACGTGGTACCCTACAGAAAACTCTGAAGTGTTATTAAGAAGGATTCTAGAAATTTCAACCTCTGAAAAGGATTTTATAGGAGATTTTTTTGCAGGATCAGGAACAACTCTTGCAGTAGCAGAAAAGATGAAAAGAGGGTGGATAGGAGCTGATATAAGTTCGTATTCAATTCAAGAAATCAAAAAGCGAATTTTTAAAAATTCTAATTTTTCCCCGTTTAATTTATTGTATTTAACAAATAAGAATGATGTCAAAACACCATTAAAATGTTCTAAAGTAGTTCTACCTTCTGATTCTATTGAATTTTCTTTTGAGGGAGAGTATAATAGGAAACCTGTTCACATAAAGGCAATTTTCTATGTAGAAATCAAAACAACAGAGGTTAATCTTACTTTAAAGGACTTTCAGCTAAATCTGTTGGATAATGATATTCAACCAAATTTAGAATTTAATTCATTAGTTGATTACTGGAGTGTCGACTGGTATTCAAAAAATAAGTTTAATGATTATTCTTTTTTATCTTGGCGGGAATTCAGAGGTAAAAAGATAATTCAAGTCCCTAAATTAAAATCACATCATAAATATCACACCTTAGACAAATATCTGATTACTTTTATGATTGTAGATGTAATAGGAAATATACTAAAAGGTCAAATCTTAGTCCATTTAGCTCGTTAGGAGATTTTTTTAATTAGTAAAAATTAAGACTTTATTAAAATCCATATAATTTGATGGAAAAATGAGTGTTATACAGACAAAATTGCCTTTACTAAAGACAAACGAAAATGATATCATCAATATTACTCCAAATTTGGAAAAACTCGTGATGGAATCTGGCATATCAACAGGAATCTTAAATGTATTCAATGCCGGATCAACAGGATCGATTATAACATTAGAATATGAACCTGGACTTTTAAAGGATATTCCTAACTTTTTGGAGCGAATTATACCTAAAAAAATTAATTATGCTCATGAACAGACGTGGCATGATAAAAATGGACATTCACATGTTAGAGCTTCTTTACTTGGTCCTTCCTTAACTCTTCCTATTGAAAATGGACGGATCGTTCATGGAACATGGCAACAAATAGCATTTATCGAACTAGATATAAAATCTCGAAATAGAAATCTCATGGTTACAATTTTAGGAGAATAAGTTTCTAGAAAGATAAAGTTTTGAACATCCTTAAAAACTAAATTCATACAAATTACCTACACAGAAAAAGATCGATCTGGGATTTTACTATTGGTAGATATTGTTGATGATGCTTGGGATTATCTCAACTTATCTATTCGTACATATGTCAATGCTACAAACACGATGCATAAGCTGTTTGCATTAAAAACTATTGTCATTAGTATGATAATTGCAACTGATAACTTATTAACACACTATAGAGATTTCCCTGAAGCAAGATTCCAAGGTTATATTGAAGAATCGAGTTTCTTCCTTCCGATAGAAGCTTATGAACAACGAGTGAATGATTTAATTTTTTTAGAGGAAACGTTCAAAATAAATCCTGCTTTTGAGTGTTCTAGACGCTTAAGAAGAGCAATTGACACACTTAAGATAGCTTATGGTCATTTTGGCTTACGTTCGCTTTTAATTATTAATATAAAGGATTTTATTAATGATGCACAGTTTTTCATACAAGACATACAAGAATTGATAAAAAAGAAGAAAGGATCTAATCATTTCTAGCAGCTTTTCGTTTTTTTCTAACCCATTGGGTTGGATTTTCAATTATTACTGGCTTTGCTGCTGCTCCACGTTTTACTTCAAAATTTTTTAAGCCTAATCCTTTGGCAAGCTCCTTAAATCGGTTACGAATTGTGACTGGTGTTGTTTTTGCTGGTTCAGCAATTTGTTGCTGTGTTCTTCTTTCTCCAGTTTGTATGGATGCAATATAGATTGCTGCAGCTGCTAAAGACATTGGTATCTTTCCAATTGTTAACTTTTTCTCTTTAGCCTCTATGAGAATGTCAATAGCGATTTTCTGTGTGTACATAGTTAATCCAAGATTTTCTCCGAGACGATTTATTAGTGTAGTTGGATCTGGAGATGTTTCTTTATTCATATTCACATTCTGAAGATAAATTCTTATACATCTCCCGAGTTCTTTTGAGCTAATATTTGCTACTTCAGCAGTATCTTTCAGTGTGATTGATGTGCCTTTTTTTCGGCATGCAAGATATGTTGCTGCACTCATCATTCCAATGACAGAACGTCCTTTTATTAGATCTTGTTTTAATGCCTTCTTATAAAATAAAACAGCTGTTTCAGCAACATCATCAGCAATATTTAGGTGAGATTTTATCCTTTTCAGTTCAACTAAAGCACTTTTTAGATTCCGTGTGGTTCTATCTTGAATCCGTTCATCCATCTGCGATAAACGAGCAAATTTCGCCTGAGTAGTATTATCCAATGTTTTACCATAAGAGTCTTTTGTATTTCCTCCGATCACAGTTCTCATTTCACGATTATTTAATGCAGTTACAGGTAAACCTACTCGAATCTTTGACTTTTCTTCCTCTGCGTTATAGGCTCGCCACTCTGGTTCACGACTGAAAATTATGCTATTAGCTACTAAACCACAATCTTCACATATTAGCTCTCCTCTCATATCATCGTACAGTATAGAATTGCTACCACATTCACTACATTTCTCACTAAGCATTTAATGTCTCTCCACTAAATTTTCATTGTAAGTAGTCCAGGGTTTTAATTTTATAAAGTTAAAACTAACCAAAACTTGAATATTTATAAATCTTTTTCAGAACACATTATCTAGATATATGTAAAATATATAGGTATTATTTAGGTATATAAATAAAAATATAATAAACTCTTATTACCAATTCTTAATTCAAATCTTGCTTAAATATAATTACTAATAAAAAAAATTATCCTTTGTTAAAGGAAAAATGAAAAGGGTATTATTTTAAGAGTTCAAGCATTTTTATTTCATGTGGAAAAAATTCTAAGGTTATTTGACCAGATTCAAGCTTAAATTTCTCTTTTTGAACTTCTTCAACCGTTGTTTGGATTAGATTTTTATAATACATTGGAAAAATTGCTTTTACTGATTTTTTTTCATTTGTTAAGTTAAACAGAGTAATTAAGGGTGTTTTATTCCTCACTCTAATTGAAGAGAACCGAATATCATTATCATGAATTTCACAAAGAGGATTTAATTTTTCAATGCTTTGGACAGCCGAATTAACAGATCGCACCCAAGGAGCTAATGTAGCACTTTCTGCTTGATCAGCACTCCAAGAAAGTGGGAATGTTTTTGGGTGTACGATTAAAGAGTATTGAAAGGTATATGTTTTTTGTTCTTGGGCCTCTTTTGTTTCCAGAAAAGGTCCTGCATGTAGAGGTCTCTCTTCAAAATCATCTCTTGAAAGATAGCCAATTGCTCGTAGTAAAGTTAGAGAAAGTATTTTTTGGTCAATTAATTCAACTTCAGGTAAACCATCATTGACTAATGTCAAAGCTTCTTTACCATACAGGTTTTCAATTCTAATAAATCTCTTTTGAGGTTGTATACCAGAAGGCTTCTCAATATATTCTTTTGAATCAGGGAGTATCGTTTTTCTCTTAACTACGCCAAAATGAGTACTTGTTAATGTATTATCAGATTTGAATGGTAAAAGAAAGTTTATTCTAAGTCTATGATCTTTAGCAACATTTGTTAGGGTAGTTTCGAAATCAATTCTTGGTAAATTCTTATAAATTCTTAATACAATTTTGAGAGGTATTTTTACTTTATCTTGTCTTTTATCCCTAGTTTTAGAGAGCTCTTTAGGAAGTAACATTGATCCTGATAATAAAATTTCAGCAAACACATTACCTGTTTGTGTGATGCTTTTCTTTTCAATAGATATTGTATTTATTACTGGACCTATTCTTCCAAATGTATATTCATCACCTTTATCCCCCCAATCTTCAAATTGATGAAGATTTTGGAATAAAATTTCTGTTTGTTTGTCATATAAATCAAATGATCCATTTTTCTTGATTTCTAATTTATAGAATTTATTTTCAACGTTCTTATTCGTCACAATAAACTCTGAAGAATTATTTAATTTCTCCTTAAAGGACATTGCAGTAAATACTGTAAATGCCCATGGTTTCAAGGGTGCGGTAAAAATTAGCTTATTAGCCCCTCCTTTTATTACTAAAATGTGAAATCTCTTATATTGATTCTCTTTTAATATATCTTTGATAAATCCATACTTTTCTTCTAGATTATTATATAATTTCACTTCGCTACACTTGACTATTATCTGTAAAGTTTGAGGATCCTTGGTAAAGGTAGCCACATCATTTATATAGTAATTATAGACTTTCCCACTACTTACTTTCGATAATAATGATTTAAAAATTATAGTATTAACATTAGATTGAAATAGAATGTCTTCTTGCTCAAAAACTTGTTGAACTGGATATTTATTGCCATTTTGAGCTTCAACATAAGTAACAGCGAAATCTTTAGGAAAAGAAGTTTCTATTATCATCTCATCTCTCATATTTGTTGGATTAAATACGATTAAAGTATTCCCATGAGTTAATTGAGTTCTATTATCATTTTTTTGAACAAATACATTCAATTTGTCATAGAAGTCCTCAATCAGATTCTCTCCAATTTGTTTACTCCAATCGAACCGTGTTTTCATCTCCTTGTGAACCTGATCTATTGAACATCCGCAGATTGAATCATGTGGTTGGTTCTCTAAATACCACTTCCAAGCTGTTAAAAAAGTATCTGAGGGATAATCTTGGGTTAATTCATTAAGATAGGTATTTAGGGGTTCTGCATAATGAACTAATAAATCATTAATCTTTTGTGATAATTGTTTTATCCACATTCTACTACTATATGTATCTTGTAAGAGAGGTGCTCGGAGTGATGATCTAAATTCTCCAAAATAATGATATATTTGTATATCTTCTTCGACAAGTCCTTTTCTGAGAAGCTCAATAAATTCAGCTATCGTACCAATCTTGATTACTTGAAAATTATCAGACAATTCATTCAATAATTTTTGAAGTTTAGGTTGGGGAAAAGTATGGTCTGTACCATTCATGAGAAGATAAATTGGAACTGGAGAATACGGTTTTAGTAGTAATAGTTTTTCTTGAATCGCTTTTTTTAGATTTTCTTTGTCTTCAGGAAGTCGTGATGCATTTCCATATCCCTGAGGTAGATATATGGTGAAAATAGATGCCTGACTCTCTGAACTTGTTTTCCATATGAATGGTACCATAGAAATTTCAGCTCCAACACCTCTCCATAGAACTGCTGTTCTAATATTAGTAGTATCATAAAGAATTTGTGGAATTGCTTGTGAATGACCAAACATATCAGGCAAATAAGCTATCGACATGATTGGAATATTATATTTCTTTCCTAATTGAAAGCTATACTCATAATTTCGTATAATACTTTCACCAGAGACTAACCATTCATCTGGAAGAATAAATAGGGGACCAACATCAATTTGACCAGATTTAATTAAGCTAAATAATTTTTCGGAATTTTTCGGCCTCAATTCTAAATAATCTTTTATTATTATAGTTTGGCCATCAAGCATAAAGTAATATTCAGGTTGAGTCTCAAGTATCTTCAAAAGATAGTCAACCAGGTGGACAATACGGTTTCTAAAAACTTGAAAAGGCAAGTACCATTCTCTATCCCAGTGTGTATGAGGTACTACAATCACTTGGCTCTGTGAGATTTTATCATCCATTAAATTCACCTTATTTGCTAGACTAGATCAAGGCTACAGATTAATGGAATTTAGAATCTACTTCAAAAAATTTTATGCTGTCTATTATACACTAGTTTAAAAATAGAGAATTATAGGAATATAGGATTAGAAACGAAATTTTCTCCATTTATTTAGCATTACAAATTCCACAATTTTCATGAACAAGACCATACTTTTTGTGAAATTCACAGAGATAGCCCCCATTCTGTATAAATTTCAGGATTCGTTGAACTTCTCTTGGTGCAAAACTCTCATCATCAGGATCAGCATTTTTAACTTTCAACGCAGCCTCTTTAATTTTTTCTTGAACTTTTGGATTAAAATCAATTGCACCTCGTTTACTGTATTTATATTGAGTAATTGCTGGTTCAGTAAGACCAAAACGTTTTGCAATGTCCTTTTGAGCCATTTGATATTCATTAATAAGAATATTTGTAATTTCTCGTCTGATTGCAGGCAAAATATACCAAACTATTACTTCTTGTGGTTGAATTAATTTCTTACGTCTTGGATTCTTCTCTTCAGAGGCGCTCATTGTTCTTTAACCCATTCTCTTGCCATCTTCACAATAGTTATGGCTTTATTTAAACATTCTTTTTCGAGATACGGTGTTTTTTGGCATATATAATGACATTAACGAATTTTAAATCGTACATAATATATGATGGTTCAATATTTCATGCTCTTACGTTAATTTCCAAATTTTTAAAAAGAAAATAAAGAGTAGCACTAGTAAGCAGAAGATTCGATTATCTAATGTTGAGGTTTGATTGTGCATGAATTAGCGACAGATCACACATTGGTAACATCACGAGAATGTATTGCTATATTTCTAAGTGGTGAAGGGAATCGCCAAAGATTCTTGAATGAAGAAATGAAACAATTAATACATTCAGCGAAGTATTTAGTTTCCAAAGATTTTAAACTCCCTTCTAATGAATCAAATCTCTTTTTTAACAGATCTTATCTTGAAGAAGTCAGAGTTATATTAGCTAACTATCCAGAATCCATACCAGTAATTATTGGGGGACATTTATCAGCTAAACAACACATTAATCTTGAAAATTTTTTTAATAGGGAAATTATTGATAAATTCGAGTTGGTTTTAGAAATATTTCAATCTCGTGCTATGACTGAGGAATCTCAGCTTCAGATAAAACTAGCACAATTAATGTACCAACAACCCCGTGAAAAAGTACGGTTACTACACCAACTTGGGATCGAGGGTGCATGGCATACGGAACGTTCAGGATTTTGGGGAACAGGAGAGACTCCTTTAAACGTTTTAGAAGCAATTATGACAAAAAATGAGTCCAGAATTCGCGAAAAGTTAAATAAAATTAAAAAGCAGCGAGATTATAAACGATCTTTCCGGAAAAGACGTTATCATGAAAGTTTATACATTAGTCTTGTTGGTTACACTTCAGCTGGAAAGTCTACTTTATTGAATACATTAATCCAACAAGAAGCTTCCCAAGTAAGCTCCAGATTATTTGAAACTTTGGATACAAAAGTCAGAAGTTTTCAGCTTGATGACATGAAAGTCTTTGTAACAGATACAGTGGGATTTATTGAAGATTTACCAACATTTTTAATCGATTCATTTCGTTCAACTTTGGAAGAAAGCGTCGCTGCTGATATTGTTCTTTTGATTATCGATGCTAGTGATCCTTTACCCTTAGTGCTCCAAAAAGCAGAGATAACTGTTCAAACAATCAGTAACTTGAATCTTCAAAATCATCAGCTGATTATTTTAAACAAAATTGATTTATTAGATAAGTATGAGGTTGATTTAAGAGTAACTGCGTTAACAGAAAAGTTTCCAGAATTAAGAACAATTCCAATATCGGCATTAACGAACATAAATCCATTATTTGAAGTGTTTAACGAATTCAAGCCTCAAATCAAGTATCGTTGTAAATATCCTCCAAATTCAAAATTTCGAGCTTTTTTTTATAATTTTACGTCGATTACTGATGAAATATTTCATAATAATTATTGGCAAATTGAATTTTATTTAAGACAACCCAAAATCGGATTGGAAGTGCTTAAACGTGAAGCCTCCTTATTAAATATTGAAATAAACTTGGAAGTAATTTGATTGAAACGATTTTTCGGGAAATTATTCTTCTGTTTTTTCTTCCTAGTAATTTTTTTTTCGTTGAAAAGACCATATTTAATTGTTAATGGATTTATTAATCCTTCTACACAATGGAATTTAATAAACGTTAATACTGAAGAGGCTTGGAATTTTACACAAGGAACCTCTGATATTACGATTGCAATAATCGATAGTGGAATAGATTTCACTCATCCTGATTTAGTCAACCAAAGTTGGATTAATAAGGATGAGCTCTCGGGAAATGGTAAGGACGATGATAGTAATGGATATATAGATGATGTTTCAGGTTGGGATTTCCGTGATGGAGATAATGATCCGTCTCCAGGTCATGAACATGGCACATTTGTTGCAGGATTGATAGTTGCAGATGATGATGGTCATTTAATGGTTGGAATAGCTCCTGGGATAAAAATTATGAACATCCGCTTTTTAGATGATTCAAACTCATTTTCAGGATCTGACTGGGGAATGTTTACTGAAGCAGTAAATTATGCTGTAGAGAATGGAGCTGACATCATTCATATGTCTATTCAAGCAAATGGCATTCCACCTTCTGATTTTTATAATTCTCTTAAATCAGCCTATGAGCAAGGGGTAACAATAGTAAGTGTAACAGGAAATAATCAAGATCATGTTACTTATCCAGGAAATTATTCTGAAGTCATTGCAGTATCAGCAACGACTCAATCTCAATCCATTGCCTCATTTTCCTCACCTGGTGATCAAAATGAAATTTGTGCTCCAGGAGCTGATGTTTATTCTATTGAACCAGGCACTTTGTCTCTTAGAATAGGGTCAGGAACCTCATTTGCTGCTCCTTTAGTTTCTGGAACTATTGGATTAATGAAATCTTTAAACAAAGATTTATCAACTGATAAAATAAGAGAAATACTACATAATACTTCTACTGACTTAGGAGAAGTGGGAAAGGATCCAATTTTTGGTTATGGTCTGTTGAATGCTTGTAAGGCGTTAGAAGAAGTTCCATATACTAATTATAACATCTCAACCACTACTTTTTCTACCCAAACCACGACTCAAGTTAAATTTATTATTTATGATTCTCCAACATTAGTATTAACTATAGTAATTATTTCGGTTTTTAAGCTAAGAAAAGCTGATAAAGAGAAATTAACCTAAGTAACATTAGGAACTATCCCTCCAGTTTTGATGTTAATGGTTCTTGTGGTATTTTACACGAGTTATAAGATCACAAAGTTCAATTAGATCTGAATCTTTTGGAACAATTTTCTTTTGTGTTCCTTTAGAAAGTGGAACTATATCAATCTTATCTCCATGAAGGCATGTCATAAATCCAAATTTTCCTTCAATAGCGAGTTTAACAGCATGAACACCTAATCTAAGTCCAAGAATACGATCGAATGAATTGGGGGTTCCAGCTCTCATCGTATGGCCTAAAATAACATCACGAATATCATATTCTACATCGTTTGAATTAAAAAATTCCTTTAAATCTTTTCTAAGGTTTAATTCTTCAACAATAATTTGTGACATGTTCAGTTTTGACAAAAGAGGATTTCCGAAATCATCTTTTGGTAATTTTTCTATTGAATCTTGGGTTAGTGTTTTAAAATCTCTTTTAAGGGATTCAAATGTTGGAATAGCACCTTCACTACAGGCAATAATGTGGTATTTTCTTCCAGCTTTTACTCGTTCTTTAAGAACATTAATAATCTCATTTTCAAAGTCGAATGGTCTTTCAGGGATAAGAATTATATCTGCACCAGTTGAAATGCCACTAACAAGGGTTAACCATCCTGCATCTCTACCCATGACTTGAATCACAAAAATTCTTTGATGAGATCGAGCAGTTGTAGTTATATTATCCATAGAATTTGAAGCAAGTTGAACTGCAGACCAGAATCCGAAAGTATAATCTGTGCTTGCAAGATCATTGTCAATTGTCTTGGGTACACCTATGACTTTTGCTTTTGTATATTTATACATAGCTTCAGCTACGCCTAATGTATCATCTCCTCCAATTGCAATTAATACATCAATACCAAGTGTTTCAAATTGAAGACTCATCTCCTCAGCGATCTTTTTTATTTTTTTTTCTCTTTCTTCTAAATTTTTTTCCTTCATGATGTCTTTAAAGGGATTTGTTCTTGAAGTGTAGAGAAGAGTACCTCCAATTGTATGGAGATCATCCAAAGATGAAATGTCCAGCTTCCTTGTCTTATTTGTTAAAAACCCAGTCCATCCCTTCTCAATCCCAATGATTTCTGCTATTTCAGTTTTTTCGTTTGCCATCAATAAAATTCCATATAAAACGCTATTAAGACCAGGACAATCACCACCACCTGTAAGAACACCTATTCTTATACCCATTGACTTTCACCTTTTAATTATAACCATGATTACCTCTGTTTCTAAACAACATTCCTTTTTACAGGTGAATAAAAAAGTGTGACCTCAACCATAGCATAAGTTAAATTTCAGGTAAGACGAAACAAAAAGTATAATTTTACCCTCCTCATATTGTTCTATTATCGTAATTTTCCATAACAATGGGGACAAAAGAATGCACTTGCTGAAACCTGTTTTCCACAGAATTTACAAGCTGTTTGGGCTCCTCCAGCTGGTACAGTCTTTTTAACAACTTTCTTTTCTGTTTTGGGTATTTTTGTTGATTTTACAGCTAATTTTGGTTTATTTGCACTTGATTTCACTTTTGTTGTTCCACTTGCTGTCCCCCATTGTAGTGTTGGTTCCCAACCAGTAGCGACTGGTCTTTCAGCTTTTCTTGGACCTTTTTTACCCCGTATAAAAGCTAAAATACTCACTATTCCACCAATAAGAGTTAAAAGAACAGGTATGACATGTGAAAAGAGTGTGAATTGCAGGTCGAGTCGAGCTTGTGTTATTGTTATTGCCCCAGCTTCTTTGTTATTAACTCGTAAATAAAGTTTATATCCCTTTGCTGCAGAAGAGGGGGGAATCTGTGTTGTTATCACACCTTTGGTTAATGCCCCAGAGGTCTCAGAAATAATTGTTTCTAGGGATCCTGGGATGAAATACAGAGTGTCGCCTGAAGACTGATAATAAAGGGAAACATCACAATCTATTGTAGAGACAGGATCAATAATAAATTGAACTTTTACTGCTACATAAAATGGATGAGTTGGTGGGTTACTCAATATCAATAAATCACTAGTATCGAAAGCATTTACCTGACCCAGAACACCCATCTCAGGAAAAGTCCCAGTCGTACCACTAAATGGTGTAATATCAATTCCTGCTACCGCAAAAAGACCAAATAAGGTAATTCCGATTAACAATAATGGAATTCCGATCACTAAAGCTCTTGGTGCCATTTTTAAACCCAAATATCTTATTCTATAGGAAATCTCAATTCTAATAGGGAATGTTATTGCAATTTCATATGATTATCTTTTAATGGTCTCTTAAAGATTTCGATTATCAGAACTAGAAAGAAAATAATTTACTTATATGCTGTTCCAAAAGGTGAAAAATATTCCCAAGTAAGTAGGTGTTTGCAATTATAGAGATTATGGAAAATATTTGTGTTGGATGTGCTTATTGTGAAATGCTTTGCCCAGTAAATTGCTTTATAGTAGAAACTGTATCAAAATACACACGAAATGTGTGTATAAAATGTAAAAAGTGTATCAGAAGTTGTCCCGTATCCGCAATTAAATCTAATTGGGAGGAATAGCAATTGACAAAGGAATATGATCTATTCATTGCTGGAGGTGGTTTAGGAGGACTTTTGTGTTCCACTCTTCTTTCTAAAGAAAAAAAATCAATCTTTCTTGCCGAACGACTACCTTTCTTCGGAGGGCGTTTTACTGCGATGGATTATGAAGGTTTTCAAATCCCTACAGGGGCTGTTCATATGATCCCTCATGGAAAGAAAGGTCCCCTAGGTCAAATACTTTTAAGAGAGCTCAATCTCCCTGTTCCTATCATTGAAAATGAATACTTTACAACTTGGTATTGGCCTCCGAAGAAAGATTTAATTAAGCATAAGCATTTTTGGGGGATTTTTAGAGCCTTAACAAGATTTCAGCAATATTACTTTGTTATACGTAAGCTTCTTCTCAAAGCTCGAAAATCCGATCAGTTTTCCAACACCTTTCATGAATTTTTAGAGGAAAATAATGCTGATCCTGAAATCTTCCAATTTTTTAATGCAATCACAGGATTTGCTTTGAGTCTGGATATTAGTGAGATACCTACAGCAGAAATGTTTAGGTTCTTAAAGCGGTTATATGAGCGAGGAAGACCTGGGGTACCTCAAGGTGGATGTAAAACAGTTATAAATGCTTTAGTTCAATATAGTGAAAAAAATAATGTAAATCTAAATCTCAATACTGAACTTATAAAGTTAGAGATAGATGGTTCGGAGATTTCTTCTGTAGCATGTGTGGATCGAAGAAATGGCGAGGAATTTGATTTTTGTGCAAAACAATATATTCTTAATTTAGGACATCCTCAAATTAACAAAATATTAGAAAGGAGTAACCTTCCTTTTCGATTACCCAGTACTCCTGTTGCTCGCGGAGGAGGATTTATATTTCAGACAGATGCCTCTTTGCTCAAAAGATCAACAGTTGCTCAATTTCCCACTCTTGATTACGTGAAAGGAGCTGTTGAACCAACATTAAATTCTTCAGGACTAGCCCCTAATGGAAAGACAATGTTTATTACCCATCAAGTTTTTCATACTGATAATATAGTTAAGGAAACACAGAAAGCTCGTGAAGAAATATTTCAGGCTTTTCCCGATCTAGAAGAAAAAAATGAAATTTGTATCCATACCTTTCATAAAACATGGCCTGTAAATTTTGCGGTTCAAGGACACGATTTACCTAATCATTCAACTGAGATATCCAATCTCTATTTTGTAGGTGACGGTTTTAAAGGGAAAGCTGGATGGATAATGACGGAAGGAGTTGCTTATGGGGCAAAGCAAATAGTGATAAATATTTTGCATAAGAATAATTAGAAATGATATTTATATCAAAAGAAAGTATAATCCAAATATAATTATTTAAATCTGGGGTATTAATGTGAAATCTTCATTCTATAAATATTTAATCTTGATCTTGATTTTTTTAAGTTTAAGTTCATCTGAAATTAGTACAGGAAAACCGAATGAGATAATTCAAAGTGTAGCCGTAATAATTGACGCTGCTGAGTTCTATGATGAGCAATCTTATGATGATATCCTAAAAGGTCTTGAAATGATAAATAATACATACGGTATTAATTATGATATTTATCAATTGGAGAATTATAGAACAACACGGCTATATCCATATAATGCAACCTATACATTCAATAACTCTTTAACTAATCATACAACACTTGCCAAATCATTAGTCAATAATTATGATATGGTTGCTTTTATTGGTTATGAATTACGTCGTGGAGAATTTGATCCAAATAATTATCCTAATACAAAGTTCCTATATTATGATCTTGCAGGCGATCTTCCGGAGACAATATCAAGTTTTGACAAAATACCCAACAATGTTATTATTGTCAGTTTTGGAGAAAACGAAATTGGATTTATAGCTGGGACTCTTGCAGTCGCTACTATTTCTCCGTTTCCTCAAAAGGTTTTAATGATCGGAACATACCATTATCAAACCCCAGAAGGAACATGGCGTGATCCTAGAACTCAAAATTTAATTGCTGGATTTCAAAGTGCAATTTTACGGAACCAACCTGATGTTCTTATTACAATAGATTATATTGATTCATTTTGGGAACATCTTGGAAATTATACTTTGGCAAAAAATCTTGCAGCTTCTTATTCAACAGCAGATTATGGAATGATTTTTACAGCTCTTCAAAATAATCAAACAAAAGGCGTTATAAGTGGACTTCCAGGACATATGATTATTGGTACTGACTCAAGTAGGATAAGAAACGTTTATAAAAATAATTCCATGACATTATTTTCAGTTTTTCAAACAATCAATAAATCATCCGATTTTCCCGCAGGTTATTATACATATAGATTTGCGGATGACGTCTACGAGATCACTGATTGGTTATCTGATGAAAATATTATTAATGAAACTCTTACAGATCTCTATATTGATATTGTCGAAAAAGGTATCCTTATCCCAACAGCATTGATTTATGCAAAAAATACTTCTGGATTTGAAGTACTTCCCTTGTTTTCCGCTATATTCTGTATTATAACTTTAAATATATTTACTAGAAAGAGACGGAAGTGACTACTTGAATCAACCTCTTGATAAGGTTTGTGTTATAGGTGGTTCCGGTTTTTATGACCTTTTACCCTCACCAAAAGAAGTTATGGTAACAACTCCTTTTGATAAAATTCCAGTACATGTTCTAGAGCAGGATATCAATGGAAGGAGAATTTTTTTTCTTCCAAGGCATGGAGGTAAACATTCCATCCCTCCACATAAAATAAATTACAAAGCTAATATTTTTGCCCTCTATAAATTAGGTGTTAAAAGAGTTTTATCAACTAATGCAGTTGGTAGTCTCAATGAAGCAATGAAACCTGGTGATTATGTAATTTTAAATGATTTTATTGATTTTGCCTTTCCAATAACATTTTTTGAGGATGGATTTGAAATAACCTTTAATTCTGGTAAAAAACTTTCAGGGGTAATTCATTTAGATATGAGTGAACCTTATTGCCCTGAAGTTAGAAATTCAATACTAAAAACAATTGAAACAAAAAATAGTCATCCAAATGGTTCTTATGCTAGAACTATGGGGCCTCGATTTGAAACTAAAGCAGAAATTTTAGCTATAAAGCGATGGGGTGCTGATGTAGTTGGAATGACAAATCCATCTGAAGCAATTTTATCTCGTGAATTGGGGATCTGCTATGCCACCATAGCTGTCGTTACTAATTATGCTGCAGGTCTACAAAAAGAATTGAGTCATCAAGAGGTACTAGACATTTTTAATTCTCGATTGAAAGAATTAAAAATCTTATTTTTTGATATAATAAAGAATTTACCAGTTGAACATGGCTGTAACTGTGCTAGGCATATTAAAAATTAGATAATGGGAAATTCTTTCAAGATTTATTTTTTAATCCATAAATATATTCATGTTTTGAAAGAAAAAGTCACTTAAAACAGTCAATAATATTGATTAAATGAATCCTCAAAGGACGGAATTAAGAGAATGGTAACAGCTAGACACTTATTTACCTCTGAATCTGTAACCGAAGGTCATCCAGATAAGATGGCCGATCAAATTTCAGATGCGATTTTAGATGCTATTCTTGAGAAGGATCCTAATTCTCATGTAGCGTGTGAAACCTATCTTACCACAGGAATGGTTCTAGTCGGGGGAGAAATTACTACAAATACCTATGTAGATATTCAAGATATTGTTCGAAAAACTATAAAAGAAATCGGCTATACGAATTCAAAGATGGGTTTTGATTATCAATCCGTGGCTGTATTGAATACCATTCATGAACAAAGTACAGATATCGCACAAGGTGTTGAACGGGAGCGAATAGAGGATCAAGGAGCAGGAGATCAAGGTATTATGTTTGGATATGCGACCACTGAGACCCCATCTCTGATGCCTCTTCCAATTGTTCTTGCTCACGGATTAACAATGAAATTAGCTCAAGTAAGAAAATCAAATGAGATTACTTGGTTACGTCCTGATGGGAAATCACAAGTAACTGTCGATTATGATAATGGGATTCCAACTCGTGTAGCTACTGTTGTACTCGCAGCACAGCATACAGAAGATGTAACACACAAAGAAATTAAGGAGGAGTTAATTGAGAAAGTCATCTTAAAAACAATTCCAGAGGAGCTTATCGTTGAAGAAACGGAATACTTTATTAATGAAACTGGACGTTTTGTTATTGGAGGACCTCATGGAGATACCGGGTTAACTGGAAGAAAAATTATTGTTGATACATATGGAGGAGTGGGATCTCATGGAGGGGGTTGTTTTTCTGGTAAAGATCCTTCTAAAGTGGATCGATCTGGATCTTATGCTGCACGGTGGGTAGCGAAAAATGTTGTTGCAGCAGGATTGGCTGATGAATGTGAGTTGCAAATTGCTTATGCTATCGGAGTTTCAAAACCACTTTGTATAAATTTAGATACGATGAACACGAATAAAATACCAGAGATAGATATTGTACATTTAATAAAGAAACACTTTGATTTCAGGCCTGGTAATATCATTACTCGATTAAATTTAAAACGACCTATTTATAGAAAAACAGCTGCTTATGGTCATTTTGGTAGAGATGATCCTGACTTTACATGGGAAAAGACTGATATGGCTGCTATTCTTCGTGAAGACGCAGGAATTTAAGTATTTAGATGTTTAACTGTTTTTCCCACCATTTTTTATAATTTGTTAGACAACTTCGACAACAAAAGAAATGTCGAACATCTGCAAGTTTTTCAGTTTCATAACTCTCTGACAAGGTTTTTCCACAATATTCACATCTAATATTTAGTAAAATACTGTGTTTGGGTACAATATGAGGGTGAGATTGGATCTCTTTGGTTAAAACCTTAATTTGGGACTTTTCTACTATTTCTTGGTCTCTTAAATCTTCAAAAACCATTCGTTGAATATTTAATGGAAGGTGTTGTGTTATAATCAAGATATTATATTCATCCAATACTTCATATACATCTTTGATTTCTTCAATATTTTTGATATACTCCAAGAAGATAGACATATTCTTTTTATTCACTCTTACCATAATAACTGCTGAACTTTCTTGAGTAAGCGAGTGAGGATTTAAATAGATACCAATATGATCTATAACTCCTATCTTCAATAATTTATCAATTCTAGATTTTACAGTTGGAACTGTTATTCCCAATTCAGCTGATAAACTCGAATAAGTTGCTCTTCCATCTTCATTTAATCGTGTAAGAAGTGTTATATCGATTTCATCTAGTTCAATACTCAATTTATCACCTTTTCGTTTATTACGATGTTTTGTGTAAAAATTTAAAAATTTAAAGGTTCGATTTTAGGACAATTTTGCTTATTATTAAAATTATAGTCTTTTATTGCTATTATTAACAACTTAATAAATCCTCGGGATTAAATTTTGGAATTTAAGACTAAATTCTTTTCATTAATTCAAATAAAATTCTAATAATTGTTTTTTTTTAAAAAAAGTTAAAATAAAGATTATTTATGCTGAAAAAATAGTTTTATAGTTTTTCTTATTCTCTTTACTTTTAAAGTACGGAATCCCAGCTAATATTTTTCTTTAATTTTTAAGTACAAATCTACTAAGGTAATGAATAATTAGAAGTTTATAGTGAAAAAAGTTGAATTCATTGTTAAAGTGTAGAATATGCGATTATACGCAACCAGTTCCTAATCATTGTAAACAACCAATGCATTTGGAACATGTTGAAGGAAAAGAAATGTTAGTCTGCTGGATGGGGCCGGAATGTGGAGTTAAAGAGATACCTATACATCATAATCTTAGTATGGAACTAATACTTAATCCTACAGAAAGTTCGACCACTATTAATCCTGTAGAAAAAAGTAATAATGAAGATCAGGCATTAAATATCATTGAGGATAAAAACCAATCTGAACCAAAACTTTTGGGAGACTCTACTAAGATGACACTAGGAATAAAAGGAATGACTTGTGCATCTTGTTCTGTTTCAGTAGAAAATTCACTTAGAAAAGTCAATGGAGTTCAGAATGTTACAGTTAATCTAATAACAGAAAAAGCATCAGTGGAATATGATACCTCTCAAACATCAATTCAACAATTAATAGAAAGTGTACGGGAATCAGGCTACGATGCATTTCAGATCGAAGACAAATCAGAATTGATAAATGCAACCTTTAAAATCTCAGGTATGACATGTGCTAGCTGTGTTAATACAATTGAAAGCGCGCTTCAGAAAAAACAAGGAATTGCTAATGTTTCAGTAAATCTTGCTACTGAAAAAGCTCAAATTGAATATAATCCTACTTTGATTAATAGTAAGGAGATAATTAACGTAATCAAGGGTGTTGGATATGATGGTTATCGTATTAGCTCTCTTCAAAATCGGGATGATCGTGAAAAGCGAGAACGTGCTTCAGAACAACGTACATTAAAGTTTAGGTTAATTACAGCTATTTTACTTAGTATCCCAATAATTTTGTATAGCATGGGACAAGCAATAGGATTAGAAATACCTTTACCTATTTCTGAAGAGACAATTTTTGGTTACAATGCAAAAGAAATTATTATAATGGTTTTAACTATTCCAGTTATGCTATATTCAGGATGGCAATTTCATAAAGGTGCGGTTAAGGCACTAAGGCATGGAAAATTTAATATGGATGTTTTAATCTTCATGGGAACTAATGCTGCATTTTGGTATTCTGTTTTAACTTTATTTATTATTCGTGAAGGAGTTGTTTTTTTTGAAACTGCAGCTCTTCTAATCACTTTTCTGTTACTAGGAAAGTATTTAGAAGCACGTGCAAAAGGACAGACATCCCAAGCAATCCGTAAACTTGTTGAATTACAGGCAAAGGAGGCAATTGTTCTTATAAATGGAAAAGAAATGAACATTCCTGTTGAAGAGGTTCAAGTGGGTATGGAGGTAATGGTACGACCAGGAATAAAGATACCTGTTGATGGTTATGTAATTGAAGGGAAGTCTTATGTTGATGAATCGATGATCACTGGAGAATCTATGCCAGTTAAAAAGAAGGTTAATGATAATGTCATCGGGGCAACAATCAACAAAAATGGATTATTAAAGATTAAAGCAACTAAGGTAGGATCTGATACAGCCTTAGCTCAAATCATTAAATTAGTAGAAGAAGCACAAGGGTCTAAGGCCCCAATACAACGATTTGCTGATTTAGTTTCAGCCAAATTCGTTCCTACTGTAATTATAATAGCATTACTTACATTTATTATCTGGTATGGAGGATTTACATTTAAAATTTTTCCTCCGTCTTTGATAAACTCACCAAATCTTAGTTCCTTTACTTTCTCATTTAAATTGATGATTGCTGTCTTAGTGATTGCTTGTCCTTGTGCTCTAGGATTAGCCACTCCAACAGCTATAATGGTGGGTACTGGAAAAGGAGCAGAAAGAGGTATTCTCATTAAAAGTGCTGAGGCATTAGAAGCAGCGCATAAAATTAATACAATAGTGTTTGATAAAACAGGAACGCTAACTCAAGGGAAGCCACTTGTTACAGATATCAAAAGTATCTCAAATGAAGACCCTGACACTCTCTTACAAGTAGTTGCCTCTGCAGAGAAAGGATCTGAACATCCCTTAGCATATGCAATAATCGAATCAGCAAAGAACAAAGGAATAGCTTTAAATGATCCTAAAGATTTTGAAGCAATTCCAGGAAAGGGAATTCGCGCAAGAATTAATGGAGATATTATTTTTGTTGGGAATAGACAGCTCTTTATAAAAGAAGATATTTCTATTCAAGCATTTGAAAATCAAATTGTTGAGTTGGAAAACCAAGGTAAAACAGCAGTCATTGCAGCAAGGAATAAAAAATTAATCGGAATACTTGCTATATCTGATCCGTTGAAAAAATTCAGTCGTGAAACGATAAAACAATTAAATGATCTAAAAATTCAAACTATACTTGTAACAGGTGATAATAAAAGAACTGCCGAAGCAGTAGCAGCTCAAGTAGGTATTACTGAAGTGATTGCTGAAGTCCTTCCTCAAGATAAAGCTCAAGTCATTGAAAATCTTCAAGCAAAAGGTAATTTTGTAGCTATGGTTGGTGATGGGATTAATGATGCTCCTGCTCTTGCTCAAGCAAATGTAGGATTTGCAATTGGAAGTGGAACTGACATTGCTATCGAGACTGGAGATATTGTATTGATTAGAGAAGATCTTAAAGATGTAGTTGCAGCGATTCAGTTGAGCAGAAAAACACTCAGTAAGATTAAACAAAATTTATTTTGGGCATTCTTTTATAATGTAATTGGAATACCTATAGCTGCTGGCATCCTTTTTATTCCTTTCGGCATCACATTAGTACCTGAGATTGCAGCGCTAGCAATGGCTTTTAGTTCAGTTTCTGTAGTTACTAATAGTCTTCTTCTTAGATTATATACCCCCGAAATTCAGAAAATATCTCCTACAAAATAAAATTCGTAAAGAGGAGAGTTCCTCCTCTTTTTTTATAAAACGGAATCTTTACGTTAACTAATAGATCTAAACTCTAATCGCATTTTTTTCCATTTATTGAAAATTTATAAATCAATATTAAATAAACGATAGAAATTTAAGCTACAAAAATGCTAGAAGATCTTGATACACACTGACTTTGAGATTAAGCTTTCAACCAACTTTCTTAACAGATCTGGGTGAAGAAGGATTAATCTGGAGTAATTTCAGTTAGTCTCCTTTTAGAAATAGGATGATTCACAGATGTATGTAGCTGACCCTATTTTGAAATTAGCTGATGTTGATTACTCACGTAGTGATACATTTGGAGAGAGAGCATGTGCTCTGTCACGATTATTATCCAAAGGATATAATGTACCATTCGGAGTCGTTGTTTCCACTAAGGTCTTTAAAAAATTTCTAAATGTGACCCCAGGGGCAAAGAGAATCGATTATTTAATAAATCACTTAAATAAGAGTAACCTAGAAAAGACTGCAGAAGAAATCCAAGAAATTATCAAGTATTCTCCTTTACCGATGTCTATTGCAAATCAAATAGCGGAAGAAATCTACAAGTTATGGGATCGTATAAATTCAGAAACTGTTGTAGTAAGAACGTCAGCACATGTAGAAGATACCGCTCGCCACATTTGCTGGGGAAGAGGGACATATTTTCATCTAAAGGAAACAAGAGAAATTATTAATTTGGTAAAGTTTTGTTGGGCATCAGCTTTCTCCGTTGATGTTCTAAGTGATTTACTAAATCTTGGATTACCTCCAGATACAGTCCGTATAGCTGTGATTATTGCAGAAATGATAACTCCAAAAGTAAGTGGATCATTCTCCTTTGATTCTGAAAAGGATGGGGGTGTCTTTATTAATGCAAACTGGGGTTCTCGGGTATTTGAAAGTTCTGAGGGGATAAGTTGCGATCTGGTTAATGTCAGAAACTCAGAGATAGGAGAACCAACTGAAATTTTTGTTTCATTCAAAGATAAAGTAGCAGAAATCCCCCCTGATCATCGATATGCAATTACTGTTGAAAATCTTCCTGAAAGAAAAAATCAACCCGTTTTAACTCAAGAAAATATTACAACTTTAGTTCAGCTTGCTAAAAAGATAAGAAAAGATTTTGAGATAAATTATGATATAGAGTTTGTTTTTGATGAAAAAGGAACCCTCTGGGTTTTAGATGCGATCCCTAAGGCACATAAAAAGCACTTTATTAAAATTGGAAATTCAAATCATTAAAATTCATAAAAATTCGTTAGTTTAAAAGGATTAATTCTAATGCTTCTTTAACTGGTGATTCAATATGGTAATATACGTCACGACCAGCTTTGGAATATGAAACAATCCTCTCCTTAACCAGTTTTTGACATTGATAAGTTAAAGAAGATTCTTTAATCCCTGTCCTTTCTAAAAGTTCAGATCTTTTAATTTCTCCATTATCACGAGCAAGTATGAGGATTTCTTCTAGTATAGATTTTGAAGTCTTAGTAGCGAGTTTAAAATTTTCCAATTCAGAGAGGAGAGATGAAGACCCTTGCTTTTGAATTTTTTTTAAAGGTTCTAATAAAGGCCAGAAATTATAATTCGAAAGTGCCTCATTTACTCCTGAGATTTCGGAATTAGATTCCAATACAATTTTTAATGCTGGTTTAAACCCTAAATAGGCAGCTAAATCATGAATGTAAGTTGGATTGATCTCTTGAGTTTTTGTTTTTTCTTCAGGTTGAGAGAGTAGATTTCGTGTAATCCAGAGTGCTAGACCAGGAAGGCCCAAAGATATAATTGATATTGTTTTTAAAACATCCTGAGATAATAATTCTGGTTTTCCTGCATTTTGAAGACGTTTTTGAATTATTTGACCAGTTTCTTGAATTAATGGCCTTTTATAAAGATATTCATAAGGTTCTTTCTCGAAAAGTTTTATGATTGGGGAATTCTGTGCAATTCGTAGCCAATGATGTTCTAATGAGCTTAATAATGCCACAACTATAATGTGTTCATTAGAAGAACGGTCTTTAAGATCTGTGAGAGAGTAAGGAGTAAAGTGATTCCAAATAGGGTAAATATGATCTAAAAAGACAATTTGAGTTGATGTGAAGTTTTCTTCTTCCCAATGACTCCAAAAATTATCAGTATAACTGAGATATTTCACATAATTAGAATGTTGATTTTTATTGAGTTCTCTCATTATTTCTTTAACTGTTGCGGTTTTACCACTCCTATGTGGGCCAATAACATTAATTTGTGGGGTTTCATTAATATTTTTTGAAGCTTCAGTTATTTGCCCTAGGAGTTGACTCAATCGAAGAGCTTCTGTAGTCGTTACAAATAGAGAAGGGTAATTATCAAGAAATTCGTCTGCAAAAAAGTTAGATAATGATCGACTTGTTTCAAATTGTAATTTCCAGTCCTTTGATTCCTTTTGGCCTTTTTGAAATGAATCAAAGAGAGTAGGCATAATTCTAACCTTTATTATTCTCAAGAAGAAAACTCAACTAGATACTAGATATCAAAAATTTGAAGTTTTTAAATTATTTGAAATTTGAAATATCCGACATAATTCTAGTTCTACATAATATGAGAAGATATCTCAAGATGTCGGATTGTAATTTGAAAATATTTCTTTCAATAATGAATAAGACAAAAATATTTCGTTGATTAATAAAAAAATTAAAATTATTGATCTAAATGATTATAATAAGGCTTTACAGCCATAACAATCGTAAAATGTAGTTCTAATATTATAAAAAGGATAAAAAAACTAATAAATGAGATATTTGAACTATAGAATCCAATCTATACTCACCAAAATGTTAAAGCTGATTCTTAAAAAATTTAATGAAGAAAAGTAATTATTTATATTAATTGTTAAATAAAAGGACGATATAATAAATAATGCCCCTAGATAAAGGGAAAATTCTTTTTAACTGGATCCAGCCTCTAAAAGAGTTTTTTCGTTCGTTAGGAAATTGGAGGATAATATTTGTTGTTTTAATTCTTCTACACTTCTTACTTGGAGCATTTATTCCTCCGTTATTGACCAGCGATTTTAAAAGAAATTTATTCTATGGCAAAGCATTTTGGAAATATGGATTTGAAGTATATGACATGAGACCAATAAATATTACTGGAACAGAATATAATATTACTGATCCATTAACAGGACTTCTTTCTTACCCAAACACTACATTTGATTATCCTACTATTCAATTAATGTTCTGGGCTGTTATGTCTCTTCTACCATATCCTGAAATCCTTGTGAAGTGGGTTTTATCGATTTTTGATATAATTAACATTAATTTCATGATTTTAATAATGCTTCAGTGCCAAAAGAAGAATTTAAACATTCCTAAATTTGAAAAATATTTTATATTTTCCTATTTGTTAACATCCATTCCCTTCTCTGCTATTGAAGGACAGGGAACCTCTATTACTATCTTTTTTTTATTACTTCCAATGATTATTCATAAAAAAAATGTTGGTCTATCCTATTTCAGTATTGGAATCGGATTTCATTGGAAGTATGTATCAGTCTTAATACTTCCTTATCTTTTATGCAAAGATAGGAATGAATATAAGACAATAATTGTTGGAGTCTTCGTTTTAGTTATATCAATTTTCCTGTTGTCAATTCCTCCTTTAATAGTATCATTATTTGTATTAAGATACTTTGGATTTTTCGGAAAACTAGGTGAATATTCTGGACAGACCATTTCAAACCCTCTATTAATTACACATCTATCTATTTCTTCTATATTGTCAACAATTGTTTTGATTTTCGCAATATTTTACTGGTTAGGTGGGAAAATATCTAGAGAAGGGATTATCTTTAAATTCCGTCAAATAAATGGAATATTTGATCATAGCTATTGGATTCCCTTCGTATTACTCCTAAGCTTCTTAAAAGTATATCCAACTGCTTTTCCTTGGTATTGGATGTGGTTTTTTCCGTGTTTAACCATATTGCCTAGAATGGAAAGAAAAAAATTCTTTATTTTATTATTAATAACCTTTGCTATAGGCCTTATTGATTTTATCGATATAACTGTGGGTCTTGGGAATTTTTTTAGATTAATAATCTAGGTTATGATGTTTTTAATCTTGTTTTCCTGATAAGTTGATAATTTACTTTTTTTGAAAAATAAGAGCATAATGATGATGAATATTAGGGACAAAACCATAGGGATATCCATAAGGACGTAATATTTTTTGATTCTGCAACCAGATTCGTTCACCAAGAAACTTATATCTCTTACGTAGTTGAACTGTAAGCTCATATGCAATTGGGATTGTTTCTCCTTTGTCTCTGATATTTTGTATGAATATAACTAGATGTCCCCTTTCTTCAAGAAGATCAATAATGTTGATGAATAAATCGCCTAATTCAGCTAGAAATTTTTCTTTAGTTTCAATCATTCCAAAATCCTTCGGGTCTTCCCCATATTTTAAATCTAATCCTTTTTTTGATCTTTCTTGTTGATTATAGTCTTTAAATTTCTTTAATATCCTCCAATATGGAGGAGATGTAATACAAAGTGAAAATTTACCAAATTGAGGTAATTCTGTTTTTATGACCTTTCTAATATCACCAATTAAAACAGGTAAGTTTGTTCTCTTCATTGCAGTTTGTGCATATTTTTCATACAGTTCAATCCCTACTCCTTCTCTACCACATTCGTTACAAGCAACAAGAGTTGATCCAGTTCCTACAAAGGGGTCAAGAACTTTTTCTCCTGGTTTTGTGAAGAATTCAATAAACTCTTTAATCATTGTTGGAGGAAAAGAAGCGGGATGTGAATCAATTTCATGGGTAATTTCAGTAGATTTTCCATCAGCAATAAACCACGATTTAGTAAAACGAATCCATTCACGGCCTGTTAATTCATTTAACTTATTGCGTTTATCAACCGTTTCTTTATCACTCATTTTATCCCATTTAAAGAAATAACCATTTCGTTTTTAAAAATATTTAAGGATAAGGAGTATATTTAAATTAGGAGAATTCCAATGCCAATCTCAACAGTTATCTTTGATGTCGATGGAACATTAGTGGAAAATACACAGATCATCATTAAACTCTTTCAAGATGTCGTATCCGAATATTTGGGACAAAACATGAGTGATTCTGAAGTTTTATCCCTGTGGGGTCCTCCTGGAGATGAAATATTCAGAAAAATTTTTCCAGATTCATTATTTGTCGAAGCTTGGAATAAATTTCTAAACAAATATCGCGCTTCTTCCCCCTCAAAAGGATTTTTTTCTCGTGATGAACTTCAAAGGCTAAAAGATCACCTAAAATTTTTAGTTATATTCACTGGTAAAAGTAGAACAACTTACGAAATTACTATAGAAAAACTTGGATTTGCTGATTTATTTCACTTGGTTATGACTGGAAATGATGTTGAAAGGTCAAAACCATATCCAGATGCCTTATTTCAAATTATATCAATTTTAAATCTTAATAAAGAGGAAGTGATGTTTTTAGGAGATAGTCATCTAGATATAATTGCAGGAAAAGCTGCTGGTATTAAAACCGCTGCAGCTTTATGGGGTTCAGTGGAATCTGAGAAATTATTAAGTTCAAATCCAGATTATTTGTTTTCTAATCCAAATGATTTCTTAGAATTCATCTTAAATAAATAAAGGTATAGTTAAATGACCCCTAAGCTAATTGAAGAGACATTTCCTATCAAAGAAATTAGCCAATTAGCTGTCCCTGAACGAAGTAGTTATAAACCAATTTATCAGATCTCTAAATGGTTTGCTCGTCGATCTTCATCTATGTTTAGAGCTATTATCTTAGGTTGTGTCCTATCCTCAAATGATAATTTAATGGATAGTTTTTACGTTGAACATAATTTTAAGGATCTAATCCTATTAGATCCCTTCATGGGGGGTGGGACATCTATTATAGAAGGATTAAGATTAGGAATAAAATGCGTAGGAGTTGATATAAATCCTATAGCATGGTTTATAACTAAAACTGAAGCAGAACTAGTTGATATACATGAATTAGGAAGAGCAATTTCTGAATGCGTGAATCAAATTGAAGATGAAATCAAGAATTATTATCAAACAACATGTCCAATATGTCAAGGAATTGCTGATATAATTTATGCACATTGGATAAAAACTGTGTCATGTGTAAGATGCAAGACACAAATTCCAATTTTTAGGAATTTTATTGTGGGAAAAATTCTTCAGAAATGGTTTTTATTGTGTCCAAAATGCTCTTTTATATTTGAAAGTGAAAAACTCCCCTCAACAACGATTGAATGTCCTAAGTGTTTTTACAAATTTAATCCTCGTTCGGGAAATAGGATTGGACGGCAAAAAGTTAAATGTTATCAATGTAATACCCATTTTAATCTCTTAAAAGTAATTAAATCGAATTCCATTGAAATTTCTTCAGAAATGTATGCAATTGAAGGTTTCTGTCATTCTTGTTTTAGTAATTCAAATAAAAAGAAATTATCCTCAGGATTACGATTCTTTAAAGCTACAGATAGAGATGATTTAATTAGATATGAACATGCAAAAGAACAATGGAAAATAGAATCTTCTTTTCTTCCGTGGCCAAAGGAAAAAATTCCAGATGGTGAGGTGACTAAAGTACTATTAAATCACCAGTATCTCTATTGGAGTGATCTCTTTAATGAAAGGCAATTACTAGCCTTATCCAAAATTCTTGGTTATATTTCAGACATCAGTAACGATATCATCCAAGAAATGTTCCTTGCTACATTTATTAATTTATTAAACCATAACAATACTTTTACGAGATATTCTTTGAATGGTCAGAAAGTTGAAGGTATATTCGCACGCCATGATTTTCATCCTCTTTCTTCTTTTGCTGAAAATAATGTCTGGGGAACTAAATTTGGGAGAGGAACTTGGATTAAATGTCTTAAAAGACTTTATTTAGGTAAGAAATATAATATTTCTCCATATAACTCGAGATATGAGATTAAAAAAGGAAAAAAAGTTGCGAAAAAGATATTTTCTGGAAAAATAGAGGGAAAATTAGAAAAAATTCCTAAAAAATCGATTCTAAGATCCACAAATAATCTTAAACTCTTTTGTCATGATTCTGGAGAGAGAATAGACGAGATAGCTCCTTTTGATCTCATTATAACAGACCCACCTTATGTAGACAATATAAATTATTCTGAACTATCTGATTTTTTATATGTCTGGATTAGACTGGTTTTAGCAGATAAATATCAATGGTTTAAATTGAAGGAAACTCCAAAAGGAGAAGAAGCAATAGCAAGTAAAAATAGGGAATTAAATTATTTCAAAAAGCTTTTAAACATTTTTAATAACGTTAAAAGATTAATGAAACCAAGTGGACTCTTTATTTTTACTTTTCATCACTCAGACCGTGATTTTTGGGTTCAAATAGCAGATATTATCTTACTTTCAGGTTTTAGAGTTATAAAAACTCATACAATCCCAAGTGAAGCTAGGAATGTACTTAATATCCGTAATAAAAAATCTATTAGCTTTGACTTGATTATTGTATGTAAAATTCAGAGTTTGGACAACTATTCTGAGATAGCTTGTTCAGAATTTATAAAACAATTTCAAGAATTATACATCCTAAGGAGGAAGGAGTTAGAAAAAGCAAATATAACAATCAAAGATTTGGATTATTTGGCAATCTTTGCCGGTGTTTTAATGGAATTAGAGTTTAAATATATTATAAAGGCTCCCTCTGGAGAAAACTTATCCCATACTCAAATATGGGAAATTAGTTACAACAATATTCCCCAAAATTAATAATTTCCATTCGTGTTTTCCATGGTAAGACAATCATCATATGAATTAATCATTGGTAATGTAATAGAAACACTTCCCAAAAAAGCCCTAGAAAGAAGATTTAATCTTATAATTGCTGACCCTCCCTTTGGGATTTCTTTCAATAAATCCAGTCATGAATATGGATCAATTGATTACGATCTTTATGAGGACAATTTTACTCCAGAATCTTATTTTCAGTTTTCAAAGGAATGGATAAATGTCTGTTATGAAGCTCTAACAGATGATGGAAGTCTCTATATAATCTCTGGTTGGACAAATTTACAATTCATACTAAATGCTATAAAAACAACCGATTTTCATCTACTAAATCATGCCATTTGGCATTTTTCATGGGGAGTTTATACAAAGCGAAGATTTACGACAAGTCATTATCATATTCTTCTTTTAGTGAAGAATAGAAAAAAATATACCTTCTTCAAGCAAAAACATTATGATGAAGATGTTTTTTTTTGGCCTGAATACAATCGTGGGAATGATCCACATCGAATTAAAGGACATCCATGTCAACTTCCTATTGTACTTTTAGACAAATTAATTAGAACCTCAAGTAAACCATCAGATTTAATAGGTGATGTTTTTTCAGGAAGTGGAGGAACAATTCTAGCTGCACGAATAGCTGGACGAGACGTGGTTGGATTTGAAATAAGGAAAGAATATGTATCAATTATACATCATAAAGCCCGATTCGGGAAATCAATTGAATTTATGGTCAATCAAAGTTCTCTAGATGATTATTTATAATAAATATTGAATAGAAGTGAATTATATGAATAAAACGCATTTTCCTGAGGTAATAACAAGATTACCAGAGGCGGATATCCCAATTCATGGAATTAAAGGATGGGTTGCCCAAGGTGAGAATTTTCAAATTGTATTTTTCGAAATAAATTCCACTGGAAAGATACCTCCACATAGTCATTCAACACAGTTTGGTTTGGTTTTAGAAGGAGAAATGTCATTAACAGTTGACGGCAAAAAGAAAAATTATTCAAAGGGAGAGACTTATTTCATTCCTGAGGGTAAAATTCACCAAGCGGAATTTCATACAAGAGTTTTGGCAATGGATTTCTTTGATGATGCGAAACGATACAAAATTAGAAAATAAAAAGTCAATAATGCAGATTCCCTATAGGAGGAAAAGTTTTACAGTCATAATACTCTAAGATATGTTTATTTATCTCATCTAGGATGTGTCTTTTATCAGCTGAAATATTTTGAAGGAATAATTTTGTTTTAAAAACTATTGATCTATATATTTTATTTTCAGGGTCTGGATTCTTAATTGGAAGTCTTTTTAGATTTGAAATCGAGATAGCATTTGTAAAATTAGAGCCAAGGTTAAATTGTGTCTCATAAAACCATTTATATAGGATTGAATTAAGTATTGATAGGATATAAAAGAGCAAATCAGTATTAACCTCATATTCTGGTTTCAATCGTAAAATGTAGACATTTTGGGTTGTCCAAACACTTTTCATGTCTAAAGCTGCACAAGGATATCTTTTAATTTTCTGAAGAACTAATTTTGGGGAGAAGTATATCTTAGGATCTTTCTTACTTCTAAAATGCACAGAGGGATCAATAAAGTGAGAGTTCCTAATAAAAAATGCCTCAAAGTCGTCACCTGTTAAAATAGGTTGGTTTTGGATCTCATTAAATGTATTTTTTATCAGAAATTGTATTTCAAGATTTTTTTCTTCTATTACTACCTGACACGCTGGACAAATAATTCTTCTCTTTCGACTTGATTTTTGAACCCAGCTTTGACAATTAGGACAGTACATCACTTCTCCCCGTTTTGATAACTCTTCTCCTCTCTTTATAGTCATATATTTACTCAATGGACTGGAATTTTCTTTGATTCTAGTTAAAGTCTGTTGAACGTTAGAATTATAGTTCTGGGTAAATATATAATCATAATTTTCATAATAAATTGATTGATCAATCTTATTCTTGTTATCTACCAAAATTTTATGCTCTTGGTTCACGCTGTGTCCATAACGAGCTGTTAAAGAAATAAATTCTTGAGTAACATTTTCAAAGAGCCCATAAAAATTTATATTTAAAATTTGGTAATTATCCAAGAGGAATTTCCTTACATGAGTATATTGGTTTGATCTAGCAAAATTTTTAGGAAGAAGAAGAGCTAACATTCCTCTATTTTTACTATCAATTAATTTAGTACTTTGATAGATAAATAGTTCAAATATATTCAGATTCCGTTTAGAGCTCTGAAGAGGGAAAATTTGGTGATATTTAATCTTATCCTGATAACTCAACTTACTTCCCCAAGGAGGATTACCCAAAATTATTTGAAACTTATCATCAGAATATAAAGTTTCAAAATCCTGAAGAGAAAGATCTAGAAAATTACCTATAAGAATATTACGACTTAATATTTTCTTTAATTCAACCCGATAATTTTGATTAATATTTTTTAGGAGATTAATTATACATTCAGAAACAGCTTTTTGATTGATGTCAATACCATACAAATTATTTTTCAAAATTTGGAAAGAAATAGACTCCTTAAAGTTTTTTTTATTAGAGACTGATTTTTTGTGGGAATGTGTTAATAGATCTGCTAAAATTTCAAGAGAACTCTGCAAAAACCTGCCATTTCCAGTTGAACAATCTAAAATCTTTAGATTTGTGATTATATTTTCCATAATTTCTGGTGATTCTTCTAATGTGTGATAAATCACTTGATCTAAGTTATTATAATCATATAAAGTCTGATTTAACTGTGAGAGAATATATTGAATTATTGTTCTTTTCGTTAATTTGTTGGATATTGATTTAGGAGTATAAAATTCACCTAGATTCCTTCTTTGTTGTCTAGTTAAATTCATATTAAATATCCCTATTTTTTATGAAGAAGATGTTTGTTTAATTTGGAAAATTTGTTTAAATATGTTAAGCTGATCTTTTGCTTAATGTAAGCTTGAAAACAAGCAAAATAATAAACAAGGTTACTGATTATGATAGATTATTGACAAGTAGCACAATTTTATTGAACTCGTAATTTTATTTACCTTTTAAAATATATCATTGATGTGAAGGATTTCTAGAAAGCATATTCTTTTCCTAAAGATTTTGAATTTGTAGAATATTTT
Source organism: Candidatus Hodarchaeum mangrovi (assembly GCA_016839515.1). Classification (GTDB taxonomy): domain Archaea; phylum Asgardarchaeota; class Heimdallarchaeia; order Hodarchaeales; family Hodarchaeaceae; genus Hodarchaeum; species Hodarchaeum mangrovi. The sequence continues at coordinate 1,277 of JAEOUE010000134.1, read as the reverse complement.
TTGAAATTTATTATCACTTTTTAACATTTTTTATATTTCTTTTAGTAGTCATGGTATTATATGAACCCAAATTCATGATTTTACATTTAGTTTCACAAAATTAATTCGTTTATGCTTCATAAAATAAATTTAATAATTAAATGTAATAAAAGGATCTTCTTTTTTAATAAAGCAACAATAATATGCAAAGTTTTTTAATTTAAGGGATATGAATCACATCCAAAGAATATCCTCAAACATGAAAATTATTCTGGTTGAGATTAAATGAAAAGAAATTTATTTTTCTGTATGGTTCTGGTTGTTTCTATCTGTCTGAGATTTTATTCTCCACAGACTAATTCAATTTCGATTAGAAGAACAAATAAATTATTTGAAAATACACCCACTATTTTTTATGATCATGGAAACCCAACAGCAGAAGAACAGTATATGCTCGAGCTCCATAATCGTGCAAGAAAAGATCCAAATGCTGAAGCGCTCCGTTTAGAATTAGATCTTCAAGATGGGATTCCAGTTAATATAACTCCTCAACCGCCTTTAGCAATGCAGAAAAATCTTTGTGAAACTGCTGATAATTATTCTGCTATTATGTATGAATTAGGTATGCTTGGGCATTCCGTTGATGGATCTAATTTTCAGGATAGAGCATCATTTTTTAATTATACTGGATTTGTTTTTGGAGAATCAGTTGCTAGCTTTTTTAATCCCGTTTTACTTTTCAGAATGTTAATGGAAGATGCAGGTTGGGAAACATTTGGAGAGCCGTATCATCGTGAATTTATTTTAGGAGTAACATCGAACACTAGAGGAAATGAGATTGGAATTGGAAATTATCAAAATTACTATTGTGATATACTATATGGGAGATCTAATACTCTTTATCTTTTAGGAGTAATATATAATGATACAAATGAAAATGATTTTTATGATATAGGGGAAGGATTAGGGGGAGTACAAATCATGCCAGATAAAGGTGATTATTGGACATTAACTAGTAGCTCTGGTGGATATGCTATTCCCATCACCCTAAATGGAACTATTACTCTTACTGTATCTGGTGGTGACTTATCAACATCAATAACTAAATATATTGATGTATCAACTATAGGTGAAAATATAAAAATCGATTTTCGTTCTGGAGAAGAAAATCATTCGACAACTTCTTCTTTAACAATTACTAGCAGTAATGATATTTCAAAACCATCTGAAACAATTCGAGAGACAACAAATGAAACGACTAATTTTATTTCATTATCTCTTTTATTTTTCACATTTTT
>JAEOUE010000029.1 GCA_016839515.1 Candidatus Hodarchaeum mangrovi | reverse complement strand
GAATGTGGAGTGGGTTCATGAGCCATGGGAATTAAATGCTTGGCAGGAAAAAATTACTCAAAAAACTAAATTCTTGTATGTAGAAACACCATCTAATCCGAATTTGTTCATTGCAGATATTCCAGCTCTTGGCAAACTTGCTCATGATAATAATATTCCTCTTATGGTTGATTCGAGTGTTGCCTCACCTGCTCTCTTACGACCATTAGAATTGGGAGCTGATATTGTAATTCATTCCATTTCTAAAGTGATGGGGAGTAGTGGACGTGCTATTGGAGGTGCGGTTATTGCCAAGAAAAAAATCACGACATCGATACCTGAATTAGAAGAAGATTTCGTAAATAAGGTAAAAGGAGGTCATTTTCGAAATTTAGGGCCATGTTTACACCCCCCTTCAGCTGCAGCAATTTGGGATGATTTGGCAACATTACAATTAAAAGTCAGATTTATGTCTGATAATGCGTTACAGATTGCTGAATTTCTTGATGATCATCAGAAAATAGAAAAAGTGAACTACCCTGGATTAGCTTCCCACCCTCAGTATGAATTAGCCAAAAAATTATTACGATTTGAAGATGGATCAACAGGTTTTGGTCATCTAATGTCATTTAACATTCATGGAGGCTATCAGGCTGCAGTAAAATTTGCAGAGGTCATTAACTTTGGAGTACAAGTTACAGATTTAGGCCGCAACTATACTACTATTTGTCATCCTGCTTCAACGACTCATGGTCAAATGACTCCCGAAATGCGTAGGAAAAGTGGTGTTCCCGATAATCTGATTCGCTATTCTGTTGGCCTTGAAGGATCAAAAGATGCCATTAAAGCTTTGGATCAGGCCCTAGCGAACCTTTAATGTCTATTCGATAAAATCACAGAAAAATTCTAAATCTCTTTAAAAAAAGGAATCCATTAGGGGTTTATATATATGAGAAAATCTGTTATATTAATACTTGTAATCGGATTAAGTCTAATTCTTATCATAGGATATATTACTTCGGTCTTTATTTCTGTTAATGCGATTTCCTATGAAATTGGAGAAATTAAGATCACACCAGGTATAGAACAGACCCAATTAATTCCCTATCCAATTTATGAAGGCTATTTAGGGGTTTCTACTCCCTTATCATTAGTCAATAAGGGATTTTATAGTCTAGAAGACATTTCAATCAATATTACCATAAAAGCAACAAATTGGACAATTTCATCGCATCTAGATGGACAGCAAATAGGACAGGGAATAAACATCATTGGAAATATTCATCCTCAAGAAACTTGGAGTGGGTCTTTAGGAGTCAATATTACTGATTATATTCCCCATTTAGCTGTTGAAAACTGTATCATACTTATTTTTATTGATATTCACCTTATATATAAGCCTATTTTTACTATTCCAATTGATTATCGACCAGATGTTATTGAATTGGAATATGACGCACCTTTTATTCCTTAAAAGAATATAATGATCCACTCTACAAGCAAAGAGATGAAATTTACTGGTATATCACGAAAGTAGCAAATAGGGAAGATCATAAGAGATATTGGCCTTTCATACCAAGAAAACACTTGATGAGTTTTGATTTCGTTAAAGAAAAAAAAGAAGTTTGGATTCTTGAACATAAATTATTCAGGTGGGTTTGGAAGGTCTGGTATTTTTTTCTTTTTCAGAACAAATTGCCAGTAGATAAAAGCTACAGCTGTGGTGGTTGGAATGGCTATTAAAGCCAATGTTAGCAAAAGAGCACCAAAGTCAAGGAATAGAGTTACCTAAAAATTTTATTGCCCATACGTTCTCTGAATTGACTTATGCTGTAATCAAGTGCACCTTACCCACTCTCACTGATGCTTGGAATTTTGCTAGTAAATGGATTGCAAGAAACGGATATAAAGATATTAGCTATGATTTTGGAGAATATGAAGTTTATCCTGAACATTGGAAAAATGAGGAGACTGATCCAATGTATATTTATGTCCCTGTGACTAAAGTATAAGAGTTCTTACGAAATAATTGACTAAGGACACTTTTTCATTCCTACCTTTTTTTCCCCCTTCTAATAGTAAAGAGTGGAACAATTCAAGTGTAATAACAACTAGGAGCCTAGAAGTCATTTTAGAAACCAATCATCATAGCATTTCAATATCTAGAATTTAACTTTAAATATTGAAACTTAAACTATTATATTGTAAAACCAATTCGAATGTCAATTAGATGTCCTTCGGAATGGATCTTAAGGCAACATAAAAGAGAAAGACTGGAATAATTCCAGTTGATCCAAGAAGAAACGCTGTTACTGAAATACCTAGGTTCTTGATTAAAATACCTCCAATGATAGCAACTGGAGAACTAATTAGTAGTATTAAAGTTGGAATAAGGGAATAAATCGAATTCCGATTGTGATCAGGAATAGAATCAAGGAGGAAACGCTGATTTAAGATTAGTTTTAATCCATGGAAAAAGTAAATGATTGTGTAAAATGTGATAAATGTCAGAAACGCTGGAGGGATGAATGTATTTTGTGTTGGAGGAAACAAAGTAGTTATCACTGCAACACCCCAATAGAAGATTACTGTATCTAAAACAGTTAATCGCGGGATCCAGCTAAGTTCCATATTAATTGCGAATTTTGATGCAAGAAAGATTGATAACGTTCCAAGTAATAAAACCACCAGACGAAAAAGTCCCACCCCACCGTCAGACCCAGTATAGCCAAAATAAACCGGAAATAACATTAAATCAACCCAAATAATTATAACTGTGTTGCTTAAAGACAATCCTAGAAGGAATAGAAACATAAATTTGCTAAAAAACGCAAAACGAATACCTTCTCCCAATAATGTAAAGTAATTCTTAATTGATCTTTTAGGCCGATTGATTCCCCAGAAATCCTTGATAATAATCAAAAATACAAATGCTAATGAGGCTAAACCGATTGCTTGAATGAGAAATACAAGTTGACGAAAATATGTAGTTGCCAATATCCCTCCAAACGCAGCTGCGACTCCTGGTACGATATTGCTAATAGTAGTCCATCTCCCAATAAAGAATTTATAGATCTTTCTTTGAGGATCAGTATCAGTCGCTAAAAGCTTATAATTATTATCAAACCAGGTGTTTAGGGCTCCAGATTGTTGAGAAGCTGCAATGGCTCGAATCATATAAGCGATGAGTAAAATAAAAAATGAATCAGCTAAAAATAACGTAATGTACGCAATTGCTTCCAAAAAAAACCCAGTAAATAGTATCCACCGTTGTCCTATCCAATCCCCAACTGTACCACTGGGATAATCAAAAACAGCTTGTAAAATATAACTAATCGCAATAAGAAATCCTAAGTGTTCAATTCCCACGCTATCAATCACGAAAAGAGTGAAAAATGCCGAGGAAAGAAACCAAAAGAAATTCAAAATGGTAGTTGACATAATTAACTTCAGAATGAGTTTTTTCGCTCGATCGGGAAGTTCAGTGACACCTAAGAACGTATATAACAGATGAATCAAGATAAGTTTTTCCTTTGTGGAAACGTAATAACCTAGGAAGTAGCTGGTAGTATTCGTTCAGTTAAAAAAGCTGTATTCAAGATTTATTTTTAGATTTTGATGCATTCTAATCTAATCTAGGAAAATAAGAACAACAAAAAATTATGAAGGATAGCTGAAGTAGCAACTCTTCTACCTCTCCTGTAAGACATTGTTCAGCTATCCCAACAGATTTATCGTCCAAGGTGAATCTTATTATATGTTTATAATGGAAAGAAGTGTTTCATATGGGAATCTTTGATGAGAAAGTTGTTGTTATAACTGGCGCGGGTCGAGGAATAGGGCGTGCTCATGCATTGGCTTTCACCAAAGAAGGCGCAAAAGTGGTAGTAAATGACCTAGGAACAGAACTTGATGGATCTGGGTCCAATGTAGCTATTGCTGACTCAGTGGTTGTTGAGATAAATGTCAGTGGAGGGGAAGCGGTAGCAAATTATGATAGTGTGGTAACAATGAGTGGAGGGCGGAGCATTATTAATACAGCATTGGAGAATTTTGGAAGGATTGATGTCTTGATTAATAATGCGGGGATTCTACGGGACAAAACATTGTTGAAAATGGATGAATCTATGTGGGATAATGTTATTGATGTCCATTTAAAGGGAACTTTTATCTGTACTCAAGCTGCAGCAATAGTAATGCGGAATCAGGGCACTGGGGGAAGCATTATCAATACTACGTCTATTACAGGCATCTTGGGAAATTTTGGTCAAGCAAATTATGGTTCAGCAAAAGCAGGTATTATTGGATTTACTAGAATAGCAGCAATTGAACTGGAAAAATATGGCATTAATGTGAATGCTATCGCCCCTGCTGCTGTAACTCGGATGATAAGTCCTATTGTCTCTGAAAAAATGGTTCCAGAGTGTATTTCTCCTCTCGTTCTATTTTTAGCTAGTGAAAAAGGGAGAGATATCACTGGAAAAGTGTTTGGTATCCATGGGTCAAAAATTTTTGAATATAAGGTCTCATACACAGAGGGAATCGAGAAAGAAGATCATAACCTTTGGACTATTGATGAAATAGCTAAGCATTTTGATCAAATTGGTGTTTAAATCCAGTGTTTAAACTAGGAAATGCTCATATTTATTCTGCTGATCTTTGATTATAGATTGCAGATCGAATAATCTTAGTATATGAGATGGTGATATTTAATGGAAACAGGTCTACGGGGAAAACATGTTCTGATTACTGGAGCTAACGGTGGAATCGGTCAAGCAACTGCAGTATTATTTGATAAAGAAGGAGCTAAATTATCTCTTCATTATCATCAGAATGAAACTAGTGCCAAAGAACTTGAATCCAAATTAAAAGGGGATTATTCATTCTTCCAAGCAAATTTGTCATCTGATACTTCAGTTAAAAAATTGATGAACCAAATTAATCAGAATAATGGTCGTTTGGATATTTTGATTGTTAATCATGGAATTTGGCCTGAAAATTATATTCCAGCTCATGATATGACCCTTCAACAATGGGATAACACCATAGCTATTAACTTGACTGGAGCATTTCTCTGTAGTAAGCATTTTTTAAAGAACTTAGAGGCCTATCCAGAGGATTTTGCAAGTATTACTTATGTTGGATCCACTGCTGGAATTTTTGGAGAAGCTGGCCATGTTGATTATTCTGTTACGAAGTTTGGGTTACAGGGTCTTGTTTTATCCTTAAAAAATGAAATTGTACACCTTGCTTATCATGGAAGAGTAAACTTGGTTGCACCTGGATGGACAATCACTCCAATGACGGAGAAATTCATGCAAGATCACACAGGTATTAAATCTGTCCTTCAAACAATGCCTCTCAGGAAACTAGCTCGTGCTGAGGATATTGCCTCCACAATTTTGTTTCTTTCGTCAGATAAATTAGCTGGTCATATTTCTGGACAAATTATTACAGTTGCAGGAGGAATGGAGGGAAGAAAACTTTTTGAGTCAGATGAAATAAATATTGATAAAATTTGAATTAGAATTTAAAAGCAAAAAGGACAATGAATAAATTTCAATTGATTTCATAACGAGAAATCTTTTGCTTGATTCCACATCTCATAAAATTTTGCAGATAGCTCTGTAGCGAATTTTCGTTGCCAGATATAAATCGATGCAAAAAACTCCTCTAAATTCGCTGGATTTTTAATCTTTAGAACAACCTTTTCGTCATCAATGACTACAAAAGGAACGGTGATTGTTTCAGTAAATTTTATTTGCATTTTGTCAAAATCCAGCCTATGTAGAATAGGGGAAAGAAGTTCCAGCATTTGCTGCATTGTCTCAGATATATCTTTGGTACCTATTAGAATTTTTAGAGGTACACCTCTCTTTTGTAAATCAATGAAGATTTCTGCTTCTTCTAAGATTTCTTGAGAATGCATATGGGGTTTTGTTTCGAAAAATTCACTATAGAAAAGAAAACAGTTTTGTGTTTCATGTAATCGGTCATTGAATTTTCCAATTGTCTCTGGGCCTATACCAATTTTCCAAAAAAGACTTTCACTTGGGGTTTTCTGATGAAATTTTTTCAGCTCATCTTCAACTATTAATGCTTGTTCTGTGAGAGTTTCAAGTTCTTCCTTCTTCCTTTCCAATAAGCTCTTTATTGCATTGCTTGGATCGACAGGAACGTAGACTTTTGGTCGGGAATCTTGAATGTCAATCAATCCCTTACTTTCCAATGAAGCAGTTACATCATAGATTCTTCCAGTGGGAACTTTTGAATTTTCTGAGAGATCCTTTGCATCACAGGCACCTCGATGAAGTAATGTCCTATAAGCTGCAAATTCATACGTTGTTAGCCCATATCGTTCAAGTATATTCTCATCTTGAATAGTTGTCATACCTTTCACCAAATAAACTGTTTTTAGTTTTTTCATTACGGAAAATTATTTTTAATTAATTAAACTCTCCACTAGTTGAAAGTTTTTAAACTTTCTGATACAAAACAATAAACTAAAAAGTGATTAAAAATGGAAAAAAACGGGAAAAAAGTTCTTGTTACAGGTGCAACAGGACATCTAGGATTTACGTTAGTAAAAG
>JAEOUE010000332.1 GCA_016839515.1 Candidatus Hodarchaeum mangrovi | reverse complement strand
TTAGGATATAAAATTACACCACTAAGAGAAGGTCTAGAACAAACTATAAAGTGGTATCAAGAGTACCAAGAAAAAAACCGAGGATTATAGCATGTTAGATGAAGAAATGAAAAGTATGATTTATAATCAAAAAGCATATAAAACAGAATTAGCGAGAAAATATACAACATTCTTATCGAAATATCCTGAGATCTTTTCCGATTTAATCTCAGGCTCTCATTTTGATTTTGCAATTTATGACACAATTGAAGAATATGATACAAGGATTCCACAAGATATTTTTAATGTATATCGTAACGGTCAAGGTATTGAAATAAAACCAGGACGCGCCACCAATGCTGATTTGGAACTCGCACTTTCAGTGACAGCAGTGGAGAAATTAATAAAGACAACAAATAAAATAGATTATGCTCAACTTCTTGGGACTTTTTACAATGAACCTGACGAACATAAGGGATGGATTGATTTCATGCTTTATAAAAGAACACAAATCCTAATAGATATGGGTTATGGAAAATTTGCTCAAACTGCTGGTATTCTTGAAGATGATGATCAGATTTATAGCATTTAACTTATTCTAAAAATATATAATTAAAATGGATCTCAATTACGATTAAAGAGACTTCTAAATGTCAAAAATTAAAGAATTAGATATAAAAAATAAATATACCGGGGAATTAATTGAAAGTATTCCCGCGGACACTGTTGAATCAGTGCAAGAAAAAATTAAAACCGTCTATAAGAATCAAGATTTATTAAAAGAGATGGATTTTTTCGAGAGAGCCCAACTTCTCTCAAAATTTGCAAGTAAATTGCGTTTTAAGAAAAATGAACTGAAAGACTTGATTGTTGCTGAAGGAGGTTTACCTATTAAATATTCAGAATGGGAATTGAATATTGTTACCACTGGTTTTCGATTTTGTGATTGGTATTATCAATTCATCGAAGAAAAACCATTAACTAGTATAGAAGGAGAACAATTGGTAAAAATAAGATATATTCCGCATGGATTAGCAGCCTGCGTTTCTCCTAGAAATACTCCCATTAGCCTCCCTCTTTATCAACTCGGTGCCAATTATTTAGTTGGAAATGGAGCACTTGTCAAACCTTCTACCGCTTGCCCATTAACTATGATTAAAGCATACGCTATGATGAAAGAAATGGATTTTCCTGCACTGGAAGCCTTAGATATAGTGATTGCTCCTGGTGATTGGGCAATTGATGAATTTTTAAGATCACCCCTAATTAAAACCTTAATGACAATTACCGCATCTCATACTGCTAAAGACATTTTAGTTAGATATGCTCAAATCTTAAAAAAAACTGTAGATAAATCTATGGGCGTATCAATGTATACCAGCCCATTTAAAAATTTCTTCTTTGAATGCGCCGGAAATGATGCCGGTATCGTAATGGACGATGTAAACTTAGAGCAAGTAGCAAAATGGAACGCCATGGCAAGTTATACCAATTCCGGGCAACAATGTTTTTCTATGAAAAGGATTATCGTTCATAAAGATATATATGAACAATACACTGAACTTCTAATAAAAGAAATTGAAAAGTTAAAATATGGGGATCCTACTGATCCAGATGTCGACATAGGTCCTCTAGGAAGTCGAAAAATTCTCATGATGATGGACATCATGGTTAGTGACGCTAAGAAATATGGGGCTAAAATTTTTACAGGAGGAGGAAAAATAGATACAGGTGAGGATTATGGGTTATTTTATGAACCTACTCTTGTTGAGATAAAACCAGAATTATGTGAAGATCTCACTCAAGCTCCATTCTTATGGCGAGAAGAAGCATTTGGCCCTGTTAGGTCTATTACTAAAGCAAAAGATTTAAAAGATGCAATAAAATTAGCTAATGCAAGTAATTATGGGATGCGTGCTGTCGCTTATACATCAAATAAAGAGAATATTGAAAGCTTCAAAACCCATCTAGAAGCAGCAAATATATATATCAATGCACGGCCGATGCTTACAGATATAACAGTCGCGCTTGGTGGAATAAAGGACTCTGCCTATCCGCCAGGTTGTAAATATTATCCTCAAGAATTAGTATATGCGAAGTATGTTTATGATGGAACATCAAAATACTTAGATAAATTGAAATAATTAAAAATTAATTTTCATATGGATCCTGAAGCATTATATTCCAAAATAAAGCAATATCTCCTTAAAACTCCAGATTTGATGAGACATCTCCATACTAATGCCTGTTGGGAATATAAAGTTTATGAAACTTCTCTTAATGAACTTAAACCTAAACTAAATTATTTTTTATTTAAAAAAGATAATACTACTTTGGAGATTACTCTAAATGATCCTCAAATTATACCAGACTTAATCCTTTTTTTTACAGAAAAATCCATTTTAAGTTTAATTCACGATAATCCAAAAGCTGAAATTTATTATGAACGATATAGGAAAATGATGCAAAATCCGTCTCCTGATGGTGTAGATAGCAAAATAAATAAATCTAGGTTTAATTTACTTCGATTAGGTTATCAGAAATGGCAAAAAGACTTTAGATTTTAAAATAAAAAGCTTTTCTATTAATTTTTAATTGTAAATCTTTTCCTTCTTAAAATAAGGACGATACTTCCAATGATACCCGCGATCATAAATCCAATAAAATATAAACCAAAAGGGATTATTCGAAAGGTTCCTTCAACTCTCACAATAATTTCATTGAATTCATTATAATAAGTTTCCACAACAGGTATGCCCCTTACATCATATTCTTTATCCCAACGGTAATCTTTACCGACGTCACTTATGCCTCTCTTAATAATAGTAGATCCTACAGCACTATATTCTGAAGGCAAATTTTCTACAACCGCAGCTAAATAATCTTCTACAGGAGTTAAGCTAAAAAGATAATCTCCGTAATTTTCTGGATTTAAAAAAATATTAGTAGTGAATTCCTCCCCCGGAACACCCCAATCTGTTTTATAATCCCAGAATTCGTATTTAATTGACCAAGCAACACTTTGTTTTACAACATTTCTTATAATAATTCTTATCTGATCTCCTTTTTCAAAATTAGGTTCAAAGCCAAAAATGAATCTAAAACTGCTTGCATCTAATTCGGTTACTTCCCATATTAATTCAGTTCCTACATCAAAACCTACTTCAAATTGTTGTTCTTCATCATCCTGAGCCTTTACATTGAGATTGAGAGAAATTACAATAATACCTAGTAAAAAAATAATCAGAAATTTAGTATTTTTAGATGGCATTCTATGATAAACTGATTCACATGTTTTTAATTTGATCATCTACTTCTAAACGATAACTTAGATAATAAATAGCATAATAAATATTTTTTTTAAATATTTTCGTGCTGAGTTGAAATCAAAACTATTTATGCCTAATGATTTGATTACTCTAGAATCGTAAATTTTCGTCTCAAATCCAAAAATTTCTATGAAAGAATCGAATTTAAATTATAAAAGAGAAGGCTTTATATTAGATTCTATCACAATCTAGACATTAAATTAAACAAAAATTGTGATAAATGTGAATAAAGAAGACTTATGTTTTTTATCCGCATATGAAATGCGAGAAAAGATTCGATCTCAAGAATTATCTTCTTTAGAGATTACAGAAACCATAATTGAGCGAATCCAGAAAATAAATCCAATTGTAAATGCTTACTGCACTACAACTTTTGACTTAGCAAGGGATTTAGCAAATAAAGCTGATAATCTAGTTATGAAAGGGGAGAGACTAGGTTTACTGAATGGAATCCCTACCTCAATTAAAGATTTAATGCAAACAAAAGGAATAAGAACTACATTTGGCTCAAGATTGTATGAAAATTTTATTCCAGAGGAAGATGATATAGCTGTTCAACGACTTTTAAAAGCGGGATGTGTAATGCTTGGTAAAACTAATACTCCTGCTTTCGGTCATATTGCCCTTACAAACAACCAAATTTTTGGAGAAACAAAAAATCCTTGGGATATAGAAACAAATTCTGGGGGTTCAAGTGGAGGTGCTGCTTCATCTGTTGCTAGTGGTTTAGGGCCTTTAGCTTTAGGATCTGATGGAGGTGGCTCAATACGAGTCCCTAGTAGTTGTTGTGGTGTATTTGGTTTGAAGCCAACTTTTGGACGTATTCCTAGCTATCCTCGGATAGGTATAGCATTTAAATCAATGGATCATTATGGTCCTATTGTGCGATATGTGAAAGATGCTGCCTTAATGTTAAATGTTATGAAAGGAAATCACCCTGCAGACAACAATTCTTTTCCTGATGATAATATTGATTACATTAAGGCTTTAGAAGATATTCCTCCGAAATTAAAAATTGGGTACTCGACAAGTTTGGGTTTTGGAAAAGCCCTTGAAGAAGAAGTTAAGGAGAATCTACTCGATAATGTGCAGAAATTTAAACAATACAACTGGGAAGTTGAAGAAGCAAACATAAAAATTAGAAATCCCGAAAGTGCGTTTAAGACAATAGTTACGGTAGGTTATGCATATGACTTACATAAAGAATTTGATAAAAACCCAGAATATTTTGACCCAGATCTGATTGCTTCAATAAGGCTAGGATTAGATAACAACTCCATGAACATTGGAAAAGCGATAGAATTGAGAAAACAAGTTTATGAAGCTATGTATCACTATTTTAA
>JAEOUE010000133.1 GCA_016839515.1 Candidatus Hodarchaeum mangrovi | reverse complement strand
TTTTGATATTATTTTCTATATTTCTCTTATCAAATTTTTTATTCTCATCGATATGCATATCATGCTCCTTAATTTTAATAAATTAAAATTAGCACAAATTCATAATATCTTCAAGGTGTTTTCTAATGCGGTATAATTAATCACAAAAATAACGCCTTTATAAAAAATGTACAAAATTGTTGACAAATTCCCAAAATGTCTTTATTAATAACGAGAACACTGTTCGAGGGGTGAAATACCATTAATCTTTCTTAGAGCTTAGGGTCCCCTTTTCTGGGGGCGCCAAGTCCCAAGGATCTTAAAGTGAATATTCTCATTACCGGAGGTACGGGATTCATAGGAAGACATCTTACGGCTGCCCTTTCAAAGACATACCACACAAGATGTCTCGTAAGGAAAACCAGCGATATTTCTTGCTTACGAGACCTTAGCGTTGATATAACCATTGGGGATTTGCTTGTTAAGGACTCATTATTGCCTGCCTTGGATAAGATAGATCTGGTTTATCATCTGGCTGGAGAGGTTTATTCCCGGCGAAAGGGCGATTACTATAAAGGAAATATTTTGGCAACCCATAATCTCTTGGAGACATGTAAAGAGAAAGATGTAAAGAGAATAATTTTTTTGAGCAGTATAGGGGTTTATAAACCAAGCACCACCAAAAATTTATTAACTGAAGAGTCAGAATGTGAACCTATAACATTTTATGGAAGAACTAAGTTAGATGCCGAAGAATTGATTAAGAAATATAATATCCCTTGGGTTATTGTTAGGGCTCCCGTCATTTATGGCCCACATCAACCACCCGTACTGAATCGATTTTTTCTTAACGCCTTCAATAAAAGAAAAATATACATCATTGGTAAAGGGGATAATTTACGAAGCCTTTGTTTTATCGATAATCTTGTGGAAGGATTAATATTATTGGCCAATAAGGAGAAGAATAACGGAAAAACGTATATATTATCTGACAATACACCGTATACTTTTATCGAAATTATAGCAGCAATATCTTCAGTAATAAAGCACGAAATTCAAATTATGAATTTACCTAGTATACTAGGGGGTATTTCATGGAAAATTCACAATCTGATAAGCAATTTATTTGATTTTTATTTTGTAGAACTCTATGCCATAAAAACAATGGAATTAAACTTAGGATGTAATATAACTAAAGCGAAGAATGAAATAGGATACAATCCTAAAGTAGCTTTGGAAACCGGCATTAAAAACACCATTAGTTGGATCAAAAATAGCTGTTGTTAATTGATAATGACATTTTTTAGTAAACATTCTATCTTATTAATTTGGTATAGGGAATAGGATAATGACAAAAAGAAGAGTCGTTATAACCGGAATTGGAGTAGTAACTCCTTGCGGTATTGGAATAGAAAACTTCTGGGACTCATTGATCCATGGACATTCAGGAATTAGGAAAATTACTCGATTCGATGCTTTCCACTATTCTTCACAAATAGCTGGAGAAGTAAATGATTTTGATCCCACAAATTATATGAGTCCAAAAAGTATTCGACGAATGGATAGGTTTTCTCAATTTGCGGTAGCATGTGCACGAATGGCTTTAGAAAATGCTCAAATAGAGATTGATCAAAATGACTCAAATAGAGTTGGAATAGCTTTAGGATCAGCTCTGGGTGGGATTCCCGCAGCAGAAGAACAACATAGTATATTCATTGAAAAAGGATATAAAAGAATAGATCCATTATTAGCCACAAAACTTTTTTTAGGAGCATCCACAAGTCAAGTTTCTATTGAAATTGGTATAAAAGGACATTCCAATACTATTGCTGGAGCTTGTTCTGCAGGAACTGATAGTATTGGTTATGCATTTTATGCAATTCAGAACAATCTCGCTGATATTATGATTGCTGGTGGATCTGAGGCACCTCTTGCACCATTAACATTTGGTGCCTTTTGCCTAATAGGAGCTCTTTCTTCCAGAAACGGAGATCCAACAAGGGCTTCAAGACCATTTGATAAGGAACGAGATGGTTTTGTCATGAGCGAAGGAGCTGGTGTTTTAATATTAGAAGAGCTTGAAAATGCTTTACGAAGGGGAGCCACAATCTATGCAGAAGTTTTAGGGTATGGGACAACGAATGATGCCTATAATATGGCCCATCCTTTACCAACCGGTGATCAGGCTAAGAAATCGATTGAATTGGCCCTAATGGGTGCGAAGATAGATCCCATTGAAATTGATTATATTAATGCTCATGGTAGCTCCACCATATTGAATGACAAAATTGAAACAAAAATAATAAAAGAAATATTTGGAGAGTACGCCTATAAAATCCCAATTTCAGCTACGAAGTCAATGTTAGGGCATTCTCTTGGAGCCGCTGGATCGATAGAAGCTATTGTAAGTGTTCTCACAATAAAAAATCAGTTTGTAACTCCGACAATAAATTATGAATTTCCAGATCCAGAGTGCGATTTGGATTATGTTCCCAATAAAGGAAAAAAGGCAATGGTTAATACAGTGCTTTCATGCTCTTATGGTTTTGGAGGCAAAAACTCAGCTATCATAATTAAAAATTTGACAGATTAACATGATTTAAGGGCAGTTTTTTCTATGAACACCGCATATATAATTTCATGCGGATTGACCGCGATACTTAGCCTCTTATTAGGAATTTTTGTCTTTATAAAAAACAAATCATCTAATATTAATAGAATTTGCATGCTATTGAATTTTAGTGTTTCCCTATGGTGCTGGGGTCTTTTTGGAAGAGAGTTATCTATAGAAAGGACAACTGCTCTCTTTTTCGTAAGACTATGTTATGTTGGAGCAATATTCATTCCACCAATTTTTTTACATTTTGTTGAATCATTATTAGGAATCTTAAAAAGGAAAGTGATCATACCTGTTTATGTTTTAAGTGTAATTTTCTTGATCTTCGATTTCACACCATTATTCATTGAAGATGTAGGCCCTATTCTTTCCTTCCGGTTTTATGGAATTCCTGGAAGGGTTTTCTCACTCTTTGTAATTTCATTTATCGTTGTTACAGTCTTTGCCCATTACATTTTGATTAAGTACTTAAAAAAATCTGAAGGGCAAACAAGAAATCAAATTAAATATTTATTATTTGCGACGGTTATTGGGTTCTTTGGAGGTGCTACAACATTTTTACCTGTTTTCAAGATCGAGATATTTCCATTTGGATTTTATTTAGTCTCGATATATGTTTTGATTACCTCCTATGCAATAGTCAAACACCGGTTAATGGACATAAATATTGTACTAAAGAAGGGAACAACTTATATTTTTCTGATACTCTTACTGTTTGCCCCATCCATTTTACTCGTCATTCTCAGCCAAAATATTTTTTTCGATAAAATTAATTATTTTTTCTCAACTATTATTTTCTTACTCCTTTTTATCGTTACTATTCTTTTTTACAGAATTAAGCCCAAAACAGAAAAAGCTGTGGAGCAGTTGCTTTTTAATGATAAATATGACTATCGTGAAACCTTAGGAACATTTAGCAAAGCCATGGTTTCCATCCTTGATTTGGAGTCCCTTGCAAAAAGGATCGTCGAGACGATTAGCCAGACAATGGGGGTTGAAAAAGCCTCTTTATTTTTATTGGATGAGGAAAAAGGGGGTTATTCTTTATTCGAATCAAAAAATATTAAAATAGATGCTTCTCTCGCTATGCTTTCTAAAAGTGATCCCCTACCCCATTATTTGCA
>JAEOUE010000001.1 GCA_016839515.1 Candidatus Hodarchaeum mangrovi | reverse complement strand
GGTTCAGTATTTTTCCGAGGTAAAGATCTCCATCGCATGAAAGATTCTGAAAAATCTAACTTACGATTGAATGAAATGGGATTTATTTTCCAATCATATGCACTTTTACCGCATTTCACTACTCGAGAAAACGTAGCTCTTCCAGCAGATCTGGCTGAAAATTTGAGTAATGATTTGAAGAAACGGATTGAAGATCTTCTAAAAGGTGTTGGAATCGATCAACAGGCAAAACAATTCCCCGCTCAATTAAGTGGGGGGCAAATGCAGCGTGTTGCTATTGCACGAGCTCTTACTAATGCCCCTTCAATTATTTTTGCTGATGAACCAACAGGTGATCTTGATTCAACTACAGGTCATCAAGTAATGGCACTTCTTCGAAAATTCCATCAGGAAACACGAACTACTATTGTTATCATTACTCATGAATCTGATATCGCTGCTTATGCAGAAAGGCAGATTCTTATGGAAGATGGTATCATCACAAAGAGATAACATATCAATAGTAATTCCTACTTTCTCCCTCTTTTTTCATAGTTTTGTTTACTCGAATTATTTATATTTTTAATAGATAATTATCGTTTATCTATATGCTTTCAATCGCCAAGCGTTTTTGAACAAAATAATTGGTTAAAAATGAGAGGAAGGCCTTTTCATGGAATCACAGATTATACAAGCGGATATAGCAGAAATTATTGGTCATTCTAATGATTTACAGGGATTAGTGAAAGAATTAGATACTAATATAGAATTAGGACTTACTACAGAGGAAGCAAATAAAAGAAAACTTCTTTATGGAGAAAATAGCATTCCAAAACCTAAACAAAGTTTCTGGAAGGTTTATCTTGCACCTCTCATGAATACACTTATTGTTATTTATCTATTAATGACCTTTTTTATTCTAATTTTAGCAATCATTTACATGTTGTTTATAGATCCAAGTGATACTAGTATCTGGATTACCGCTATCCAATGGTTGCTAATTGTGGGTTTAAATTTTGGTATTGCAATTATTCAACAGCAAAGGGCACAAAAACAGATAGAAGCTTTGCATAAAATGTCAGCTCCCGCTGCAAGAGTAATACGAGATGGTAAACAAATTGAAATTCCAACTGAAGACGTTGTACCAGGTGATGTTCTTATCCTTGCTCAAGGAGACAAAATCCCTGCTGATTCACGGATAATAAAATCTAGTTCTTTCAGAGTGAACGAAAGTAGTCTTACAGGTGAAAGTGTACCTGCTACTAAAGTAGAATCTGGTGATAAACCCCTTGATAAAGATACTCCTATTGGTGAAAGGAAAAATATGGTTTATACAGGGACTTTCGTCACGATGGGGAATGGTAAACTCATTGTAGTAAACACAGGAAGCAGAACTGAATTCGGTAAAATTAGCTTAGAACTTGCAGAATTAAATACAGGGGAAATTCCAATCCGTCAAAAGGTCAATCAAATTGGAAATTATCTAGCGGGAGGAATGGTTATTGTTTTTAGTTTATTATTAATATATCAAGCAACTATCATACTTGATCAGATAGAAACTGGTACCATTGATATTAGCGATCCAAAACAATTGATAGGAGTAATTATTTTCAGTTTAAGCAATTTGATAATTAAAGCCATGTCGGTTGTTCCAATAAATATTCCATTATTAACAACGATAATATTAATAACAGGTGTTTTGGCGATGGCAAAACATCGTGTAATTATTCGTAATTTAGCAGCAATAGAAAGTCTGGGAAGGATATCAATACTATGTTCAGACAAAACAGGTACAATAACTGCTGGACAGATGACAGTAAAAGGTATTTGGGATGCAACTGAAGACCAACATTACTACGTAACAGGTTTAGGATATTCTCCAGTTGGACATATTACACAGATATCTGATGAACAAGCTCAAATTTTGGAAAAAGATGCAATTAATCTGAAATGGTTTTCTCCCGAAAAAGATTCCTCTTTAGGAATACTCATTGCTTCAGGAATGTTAAATAATGATTCAAAGATATCTGTTGAACAAGTAGGTGATCAATTTGTTTATACTGGAACTGGTTCACCAACCGAATCTGCTCTAATGACTCTTTTCTCTAAAAGTGGATTCTTGGATTCTGAATTGAGAACAGAATTTGAATTACAAAGAGAATACCCCTTTGATTCTTCTCTCAAAAGGATGAGTAAAGCGTTTAAAAAAGGTAATGAGTATTATATTTTCTGTAAAGGAGCAACGGAAGTGATTTTACCACGTTGTTCGTATATTGGATATGGAAAAAAGAATGAACGTCCAATTACAGAAGAAGATAAGAAAAAAATATTATCTGAAGTAGAAGAGGTAGCTAGTAAAGGATTTCGTGTATTATCTCTGACCTATAAACTAATGAATAAACTTCCCACCAAGAAAGACGATGATGAAGAGAGAGAAATTATTGAATCAAATCTTTGCTATCTAGGATTCGTTAAAGTATTGGATCCACCAAGGGATCGAGTAGATGATTCAGTTAGAGAAGCCAGGAGAGCAGGAATTACACCTATTATGATCACTGGTGATAGTCCTGTAACCGCTTCTTCTATTGCAGATAGTATTGGATTAATTTATGATGATCATCATCAAACTCATGAAGGAAAGATGGCTGCTCTTCTAAATACACCAGATTTCCACCAAACAAGAGTATTCGCACGAGTAGCACCTCAAGATAAACAAACAATTATTCAACGTTATCAAAATCAGAAAAGAGTCGTTGGTATGACAGGTGATGGTGTTAATGATGCGCTTGCTCTCAGTATGGCCGATGCTGGTATAGCGATGGGAATTGCTGGTACTGAAGTATCAAAACAAGCAGCCGATATCGTTATAGCAGATGACTCATTTAATTCTATTGTAACAGGAATTCGCGAAGGTCGTGCATTATTTATGCGAATTCGTGTCATAATATTTTTCTTTATTGCGATCAACTTAGCTGAAGCTGCTACCTATATCGGTGCCTCATTCATTTCTGGTTTTATTCCAGGCTTCGAACTGATGGATCATTTACAACGTGCTTACATCTTTGGGATTGCTCACACCATTCCACCTTTAGCATTAATTTTGGATAAGATTCCTAGAGATATTATGGAACGTGACCCTATCGATTCAGCAGGAATTTTTAATAAGAAGCTCGCCTTTACATTAATTGCTACGGTTATAAGCCTATCAACGGTTATCTATGTCGTTTATTTTTCGACATTTTTTGGCTTTATTGGAATTGATCCTGTTAATCAACAATTTTATATACCTGTTTTTCAGGATCCCGCTATTTTAAGTCTACGGCCAATGGATTGGGCTCATGCAAAAGCTCGAACTATGATGCATACAGTATTATATCTTACGATACCTTTCATCATACTTTCCATTCGTAGAATCGATAAATCGGTTATTAATGCTATTCGTGAGGATTCTTTCTGGGTTACTTATGCCTTAGCATTTGGAGCATTACCGATACATTTAATCCTAATGTACTTACCAGCTTTACAAGAATTTGCAGCAGGAATTGGAGTGTATGTTGATATTCTTGCGCTCTCTATTGGTGATTGGTTCATATGTTTAATTGGTGCAATCATTCCAGTTCTTGTAATAGAGACAGCTAAATGGATTAATAGATCTAGAGGAGAATACTACTAGAGCCAGAAAGTAATTTTAGGGCCAGTATTTTCCTTCTTTATAATTAAAGTACCGAACCCTAAAATACGATCTTTGGAAAAAAGGTGAAATGTGAACCATAAATCCTTGTTTCAAGTAGTTATAAAAAAGATAGTCTGCTGACACGCAATTTGAAGCTATCTCAACGCTCTTCATTGGCATCATTTCGGGAGTAATAATTGTTCCAGAATAGTTGAGATATGACATAACTTCGTGGAGAGGTGTGCTTGTTTTTAACATACTTTCTTACACCTTTACTAAGGACAATTAATTCTAATTATTGGGTGTATATATATTTCCAGTTGAGGGAGAAAATTCAAAACATAATTCTTACAAAAATGTTGATGAACAGATCTATCTACATTTTTATTTGGTTAGAAACTCATCTGACTAGGATTTTCAGACTATAATACTTGGAAAT
>JAEOUE010000013.1 GCA_016839515.1 Candidatus Hodarchaeum mangrovi | reverse complement strand
TTAAATCGTCAACAAAAGGAAAATCGTCTAGAAATATTAAAAGAGAATCTAAATACAAAGAAAGAAATTCTAGAAGAACAAGAATTAAAGTTCAATGAAATAAAAAATGAATATAAAGAATTTAGCGAAAAAGAAAATCCAGAAGATCAAAAAGAGAAAGAACAATATAAGAAAGAATTGGAAAGAATGAAGAAAAAAGTTGATGCGCAAAAGAAACGAATAAAATCAGCAGAAAAAGGAATTGAATCTGCTAAGAATCAATTAGAACGTGGGAAGAATAGTCTTGGAACAGCTAAAGAACGAGTTTATAAAGCAAATTTAGCTTACAAGAAAATTGAATCACAAGAACGAGTAGTTAAAAAAACTAAGAATTGGAATTTAGGGACAAGTTTGAAATCATATATCGATCCAAGAGTTTATTATGATTGGGGAAATGAAGTCGATTATGATTGGAAGAATTATTACACAACGACGCTTCAGAGGAAATTTTCATGGCTAGAAAGGGAAGAAGATGATTAAAAAGAGTAAATAAGTGTATTAAAAAACCTTTAAAATAGAGAAAATAAAATTCATATACTAGAATCTTAGAAAAGAGAGATAAAATCAAAACAAAATTTGTTCTAAAAAAATTATTGTAATGATATTTTATGAAATTTTTAATGGTCGGTTAAACCTTGGTAGAACTGAAAATAAATCTTGAAGAAGGTGATGGCTGTTACTATGCACACGCTGTTGACCTTCTTGGATGCTTTGCTAAAGCTGAAAGTAGAGCTCAAGTTATTGATTTAATACTTGAAGATGTGATAAAATACAGTGAATGGTTACTTACGATTGAGGAAAGCTCCAACTTTAAAACTAAAGCAAAAGAATACCTTGTTGGAACAAATGATTTTGTAATAGAAGAAGAAGTTCAAGGTGTACCAATGTTACGTGAATCTTGTGGAACATCAGCTTTATTTAAATCAGATAAGAAATTGGTGTCTGAAGAGGAATTTGAGTTTTTCATAACAGTTATTAACAAATTACCAGAAAGTCTATTGCGAATAGTTTTCCAATACACAAATGATGAGCGAAATAAAACTGTTATAGAAGGAAAACCAACAATCAATGAAGAATTATTGGATTTTTATAGTGCAGAAATGTTCTATATTTCAAGATTCGGGGAAATAACAGAGCAAAAATTCTTTGAAACAATAAATATGACAAAAGATGAATTAGAATCATTGTCCTTATTGGAACGAGTAATAAAAGTAAGACAAGGCGCAATTGCTTTACTTAGATATTATTATAAAAAAATTGAAGATAAAGTATTCAAAAGTCAAGATAATACGAAATTACCTGAAGAAGATTGGACAATTAAAAAAATTCTAAGGAAATTTATTGAACATGAACGAGAACGTAAATATGCAATTCGCGAACTTGTAAATACTTTAGAAGCAACAAAAACAAAAGAAGAAAAAATTGAAAAGTAATTAATCTCATTTTGTTTCCGAGTTTTCACTCATAAATAGCAATTTACTTGCTGGTCACTAATTCTCACTTTTCTTTTATAAATTGACCAGCTATAGTTATACTTGGAAAGAATGGAAGTGAAGTTAATGAAAAGAGGTACTAAGAAAAAAAACCTCATTAGAAGAATGAAAAAAGTAGAGGAAGTTAGAAAAGCGATACTCTTACCAGATATAAAATATAGTTGATCACGCTCACCGGTTCAATCATTTCCTTCTGAAATGTTAGTTTCCGAACATAGGTGAAATAAACAAGTACTTCCTACTTGAGAAGAACGGCTCCCCCGGGTCGTTCTTCTCTAAATAAAAAAATTTTTTTTCCAAAAAAATATTATCTTGATTATTTAGAATAATTAATATGATATTTAGACCTAATATGATTAGAATAATATTGAAATGAGCTGTAAATAATGAATTCTCTTAGAGAGTTAAGTCAAAAGATAATCAGAGATTTTGATAATGAATCAAGTTATATGATTCTTTTATCAGCTGCAATGATTCCTCACCTTGAAGAACCATTAAATCGAGC
>JAEOUE010000132.1 GCA_016839515.1 Candidatus Hodarchaeum mangrovi | reverse complement strand
CCTCCAATCGCCCAACATCCCATTCCCAACCCACTAACTTTTATGTTACTTTTACCCATTCTTCTTGTTAGCATAATAATAGTCACTTTCATTTATCGAATGCTTACAAAAGGTTCTAATAACATTGAATTCTAATATGCATTCTCTAGAAGAGAAAATTTCAATTTGAATTGAATTCATCATTATTGAGGTAGATTCATTTCACTAGGCTACCTTTTCGTATCTATTTCTAGACTATTTAATGTTTTAGAACAGCTTTCATGTGTTTCAATTAATCTTTGAATCGTACTTCTATTTTAAATTTTAGTTAATGGCGAAAAGTTTTTTGTTTTAAATTTCCTTACATATAATAAAATATGAAATTAAAGATGTTTTTAGGTCTTTACAAATAACAATTTAACTCCTATTAATAATTCTGCCTTTTAAATTTCTATTTCTATCTTCCCATAAGATTAGGACACTGTTAATTAATAATCACTTTCATTGATAATTCTTTTTCAGGATAGTAGAGCTTCTATTAGGAAATAAATTAAGGGAAAAAAAAGAGCTAACTGATAATTAACATATCAATTATTTATATTAAGATGAAAATAATTATTTGTAAGGAGTAAAAATACTTATTTTTATGAATAGATGATTTTATGTTATTCTTAACTACCAACAATCAGATGTTTTAAATCAATAGTTTCTGTTTTAAGCGAATAGGATGAAGAAAAAATGGTTAGAATGGGATCTCTCTCTACATTGGTAACTGAAGCTATCAAACCTGGGTTAAAAATCGCTTTCGGTGGGGGTGCTATGTTCATGAAACCCATGGAAGTCGTACGAGAGATTATTCGTCAAGGAATTAAAGAATTAAATGCAATAACCCTCATTGGAGATCTAGATATTGACCTCTTAGTAGGTGTTGGAGCAATTCGCTCCCTTCATGCTTCATATGTAGGATTACCTATGATTGGTATGGCCCGAAATTTTCGTCGTGCAATTGAGAAGGATCATTCTCTTGAGTTTTTCGAATGGACTGAAATGTCCATGATTCGTGCATATCAAGCAGGAGCATTAGGGGTGCCTAAAATTGCTATTAGATCACTTCTTGGTTCTGATTTGGTTAAGGTAAGAAAGGATTTTACAGAAGTCACTATAGATTATAAATCTTATATAGAAGTGCCAGCTCTTAATCCTGATGTCGCTATTATCCATTCCTATGCTGCGGATAATAATGGAAATGTCTTTTATCCCTCAAAAGTTGTTTTGGAAGATTTTTCCATCCTCCCAGCATTATGTAGCAAAAAACTCTTTGTGAGTGTAGAAAAAATCATTTCTAATACAGAAGGTCGAGAATTAATAGAAAAGGGCCATTCAGTTATGTTTTCCTGTCTTGATGTCGATTATATAGTTGAAACACCTAGAGGAGCATATCCAACAGGATTTCCACCTCTTTATGCAGGAGAAATTGGTCATATTATGACTTATTCAGGGATGTCAAATTATCCTGAAGGTTTTCAAGCATATCTAGATGAGCATATATTGAATAAACCCAGTAAGGAGGAATAGTAATGAGTGATTATGAAGTAATTGATCAAATCACAGTTTCATTAGCCCACGAGATTAGAGATAGAGAAAAATGTTACACAGGAATTGCTATTCCTACAGCTGTAGTTGCGATCCAACTCGCCAGAATGACTCATGCTCCTAACCTTGAATTTTTGTATGGAGGATATTGGATTAACCCCGACTTAGATATCGACCTTTTTGCAATTATGATTGATTTAGAAGCATTTAACAAAGCATATTCTCGCGCTAAAGGTTTTGGTCGACTAATTTCCTTATATAATTATTGGGAAGGGCCAAAATTAACCCTAGATTTTGGGATTATCAGACCAGCCCAAATTGATCAATGGGGTAATATCAATAATAGTGTGATTGGAGATTATCAACACCCCAAAGTAAGATTTCCTGGTGGGGCTGCTGTTGGAGACATAATCAATACATGTCATCGGGTTCTTGCTTATATTCCTCGACATGATACACGAACGTTTGTTGGGAAAGTTGACTTTATTACTGGCAGAGGTACATCTCCCCAATGGCGTAAAAAAGTAGGGCTTGATCAATATCAAGGATTAACAACTATCATAACCGATCTTTGTATTTTTAGGATAGAACCTCTCTCCGGGAAACTACAGGTCAAAAGTATTCATGAATCCTCCTCTCCTGAAGAAGTGCAAGAAAATACAGGATTTAGTTTAGAAATTCCTAAAGAAACCCCTGTAACCCCTCCTCCCTCAGAAACGGAATTAGAACTACTCAGAACAAAAGTTGATCCATTAGAAGTAAGAAAGTTCGATTCTAGAGAACGATAGTCCATAATCAGTTTTATAAGGGGTTATGAAATGAATGCGTTTTCAATTTAATTCAAACAATACAAGAGCTATTTGGATTGGGGGATTTGCGACTCTCTTAGCCAGTTTTCAATTAGTTATTTTCAATAGTTATGTCGTAATATTTCTTCAGGAAGATCTATTAACAGAAATTGCTATAATTACACTTATTGTTTCACTACGGAATTTTTTACAGATGTTTTTTCGAATTCCATTAGGAGAATTGTCACAAATCATTGGAAGAAAACCTTTAATCCTTACTGGACATTTTTGCTATACCTTTGCACTAGGATTCCTAGTTTTTGCATCAGATTGGACTTTTGTTCTTATCGCTACAATCTTAGTTGCCTTTGGGATGTCAGCTTTCTGGCCTTCAATATTTGGATACATCGCAGATTTCACTCCTAATAATTTTGGGAAATCAAATGGACGAATTTTCCAGTTAAGCGATGCTGGGGTAATTATTGGATCATTATTATCAAAATATATTTTGGATAGTCTACACTGGGAATTAAAAGAGCTTTTTTTTATTATAGTAATCTTAGGAATTTTCTCTGGAATAGTATCATTCATTCTATTACCTGAAGGATTAAATCATCAAAAGCGTAAAATAACCGAAAATGTCTTTCGTGAGTTATTTCAATCTTTTTTCTTCTCGTTTAAAAGGCTTAGTTCGATAACACGGCTAAATGAATTGCATGAAGTATATATATTTCAAATTGTGTTAGCTTTTACTGAATTTATGGTTACGACATTCCTACCATTAATTATTATTTCTCGGGGTTATACTAGAGGGTCAGTTGCTGAAATCGCCTTCTGGGCAACTTTGATAATAATCTGGTTCAAACCCTCTTTAGGAAATCTAACAGATAAACTGAAATTCTCTTCTATTATTACCATATCGCTTATTATCATCTCCCTCTGTGTATTGAGTTTTATTTTCATTGTTGATTTTTGGCTTATTATACTTCTTTATGTTATTTTAAATGCTGCTATCATTACTGGTTATACAGCTGAAAACGGAGAGGTAGCAAGAAGAGGACCAGATCATTTGAGAGGAGCTACCCTTGGAGCATTGGGTTTTTATGTATCTTTTGGACGAACCTTATCTACTGTAAGTTTAGGGCCAATTTGGGATAATTATGGACTGATTTCTGTCTTTCAAGTCACAGGAGTTTTAATTCTTGTTATTACTTTTTTTTTATTCTTAATTTATCGGTCTAAGGATCTAGAAAATATCAAAACCCTTAATCAAGATACAATAGAGATGTAATCTCCTTCTAGCAGAGATAAACGGATTTACTAAATTATAAAATTTTCCTTTATTGATATTTTTTCCTAAAAGCATATTTCATTAAATCTCCTAGCTAAATATTCTGAAAAAAACAAAGTAAATTAATTATCTTTCAGCTGAAACTTGATCTTAAAATATAAAATTACAGGAGATAAAAGCAATGGCTTTAATTTCAGAAAAAATCAATCAAGCATTTAATAAACAAATTCAAGAAGAATTGAATAGTGCCTATATCTATCTTTCTATGAGTATTTGGCTTAAAGAACATGCCTATAAGAATCTTAGTTCTTGGTTTTTCGCTCAATATAATGAAGAGCTTTCGCATGCTTATAAATTCATTAATTATATTATAGATGTTGGTGGAAAAGTTACTCTATCACAAATACCTCAACCCAAATCAGAATGGACCTCTGTTGAGGAGATTGTAAAAACAGCTTACTCACATGAGCAATATATTACTAATTGTATTCGTGATCTAGTTATACTTACTGAACAAGAGAAAGATTTTAATCCATGGCAACTTCTTCAATGGTTTGTCACAGAACAAATTGAAGAAGAAGCAAACACAGAAGAATTAGTCATTAGACAGGCTGCTTTTAAGAATGATATGTTGTTCAATCAACATACAGTTCGTCAAGCTGAATAAGAAGAATTTTTTTTATCCTTCTTTTTTTCTTATTGTATTAAATATTCTTTTTTTAATTGTTGGGGGTTGGAATAGAACCCGATTCTAATATTTTCGATTAATGTATCAATTTCATGCTTAATATCATAGGTTAAGAGTAAATCTTGAACATGAGGTTCAATAATGTCAGTAATATCTCGTGCTTTGGCAATTTCTTCTTCATAATCCAATTCCATGGGATCAATTATCAATTCGAATAATTTTGCAACCTTACCAGGTCTAGTTGCTCTACCATAACGCTGAATCTGTTCTCTTCTATTTCTTGTCCCAGAAACTACAATAACTGTATCAGCAGGGGCATCAAATCCTTCATTTAGCATTTTAACAAGAACTAATGTATTAATTATTCCATTTCGAAATTGATTCAAAATATGGTTCAATTCTTTGTCATTGACAATAGTATTTCCTGTTAATAAGGTTGTTTCAATGTTATTTTCTTTTAAGAATTTGTGAATTTTTGTTGCATGAGAAATACGGGATGTAAAAATAAGAGTTTGGGTTGTAATAGGAGACTCTAATAATCTTAAAATCGCTATATATTTATTCGCAGCTTCTCGTGAGATTTTTCCATATGCTTTTTTTCCTTTCCTGTTAAGATAGGTTTTTTCATCGTCGGTTAAGGGAATATGGATTTGTCTATAATATATTGGAGCAATGAATCCTTCTCGAGCCAATAATCCATAACCAATTTTGTGAATAATAGGTCCCATCGTGGCAACAACCAATGATGAGTGTACACTTTTTTCAATGGTTGCTGATAAAGCCATTCGACGTGGTATTTCTAAATCAACTGCAATATATCTAAAAGTTTCAGCCTGAATGTGATGAGCCTCATCAGCGATAATTAATCCAAATTTGTCGGTAAAAAAGCCGATAGTGTCCTCAACGATGGCTTTTTCCCTCTGAACTTCAAATGAAAGGTTGCCAGTTAAAGAATGATAATCCTGTAAATATTGAGATAATAATTGATATGTACTAATAACGACGGGTCGATCTTTAAACAATTTTTTCTCCCCATTAAATATCCCAATTCGTTCATTTGGGATCCCCAGAAAACGTCGAATCTGGCCAACCCACTGATCAACTAATGCTAAATTTGGAACAAGGATTAAGGTTCGTTGTTGGATTTTATTAATAGCATCTATCCCAAGTAGAGTCTTGCCTGACCCAGTTGGTAGTTCAATAGTTCCAAAAAATTTTTGCTCAACCCACTTTTTCATACCTTCCTCTTGATAAGACCTTAAAGTATAAAGAGGGTCTATTCCTCCTTCCCAGCTTTCTTCAGGTGGAGTAAAATCTATAAAGTTTAGATCAAATAATTTTACTTTCTCTTCAGAGTTAAGCGAGTCATTAATCACGCGCCAAAAGTAATTAGCTCTAAATGCAGCAAAATAAGGAATTCTTACTTCTCTATTTCCAGTCTGGTGAATAACGGGAATATATTCAGAATTTGGATCATCTTCTGCCCGAATGGCCATGAATTCCACAAAGACATTGAATAACGAATGAAACCAGCGATTAAAAGGTTCATTCCATGTTATATAAAGAGCGTCTTGCTTATTTTTAACATCAATCCGATAGTCTTTACAAGCGGTTTCAGCTAGTTGTTTTATCTTCTGTTCCGCATCTCCTTGATATATTATTTTGCATCCTGCTTTTATTAATTGTTTAATATCTTTTTCTGCCAGCTGAGGGAATTGGAGAATAAATTTAGTAGGTCGATGGGTGTTTTTTTGTTTCCAATATCCTGTTTCAACATGTAATTTCCGCCATGAACGTTGCCATATATTGAATTGTTCTTCTGCCCATGGATTGTAAAAAAATTTGCGATTATAATTCGATTGATCGGTTTCTTTCTCCAAATAGGTAAATAATTCTTCTACGTTGATATCACGTTCTCTTTCCCCCTTATAGTGCGCTCTTCGTGCTGGGATCCATCCTGTCAGTCTTTGGAATGGATAGTATGGAAGATCTACTAAGATAGATAAATCTTCATTAATTAAAACATCAAAAGTATGTCCTTTCTGGTGTTCGAGAAGATTTTCCCAGGCAGTTTTAGTAATTTCCTTTTCCTTTTTTCCTAAACCAAGTCTTTCTCGACGTAATATTTCTAGATCTGTTGGACATTCATGTCTTCTGACATTATGTAGGCAGAGTTGTGCTCCACATTTACTACATCGGTAGATTTTTCGATTCGAGCTATGGCATTCACTGCAGATTTCATTTATTTCAATGGTCAAAGTAATTAATCCAACCATAATTTCAGATGACTAAATTCATTGGACTCCTTAACAGTCAAAACCCTCCAGAATAAATTTTAAGACAATTTTGAGAAGCTGTTATTGGATTGGAGGGGTGCTATGGTAAATGAGTAGGAATGAAAACATCTAATGTAGGGATTCTATTAGATAAGTCACAGGGAGATTAAAAATAACAAAATTCCCATCAACTTTTTTAATTAGGAAATATCCCTCATTTATTGGTTAAAAGACTACAAATTAAAAATCTTTCTGATTAAATAATCGTTCTCTTTAAAATTAATTCTCCTCGGGTTCAATTTGATTACCACAACTTTCACAAAACAAGTCTTCTCGTAATACTGGAGCTCCACAATCTGAACAATATCTAATATATTTATCTACAATGGGAAAATCAGAGTTATTTGGCGGGAAGAAGGTTTCTAAGGAGTGTTGAGGAGAATCTCCAGCCCTTTTTCTTACTTGTGCAATGTCAATGGATTCCGATTTCTTTAATGGCATTTTCAGGAGTATAGCAAGTTGTCTAGCATTAGATGGAGCTGATCCTGCAGGATGATTATTGAAATAGGTAAAAACCTCTTGGGTACGTTCAGTAAGTTCCTTTAATTTTGGAATCCAATTTTTTAATTCTTCTTCTGAATACTCATAATTGTACCAAGGTTTTAAGCCATGTCCATGAAATCGAATATAAGAAAAGTCAGCAGTAGTAGGTGTAATCGGAGGTAATAACGGTTCATCTACTATACAATACGCAGTATTAGCATTTGTAAGTAATGAGAGCGTTTTTTGAAGATTTTGCTGCGTAATCCAAGAAGGCTCCCTGAATTCAACAGCGAGTTGTAATTCTGATGGCCAATTCTTTAAAAAGAGTTTTAGATTTCCCATATATGAGGTAGAAAATTTTGGGGGTAATTGAAGTAACGCTGGACCTAATTTTCGATTTAAAGGGCTCATCAATTCTATAAATCGCATTAAATCAGCCCAATAATCTTCCTGAAGTTTTCTTTCATGAGTAATTAACCTTGGGATTTTATATGAAAAAATAAAATGTTCAGGAGATTGTTTTGCCCATCTTTCTACTATACTAGGACGAGGATAATGATAAAAGGTTGTGTTTATTTCTACAGTGGGAAATATCTCTGAATAATAGGCTAATCTTTGATTATCTTTGATATATTGTGGATAAAATGGGATACGGGTTTTAACATTGTTTTCAACCCAATCACTATACCCAAAACCTGATGTGCCAATAAGAAAGGTATTTTGCATTGATATATTCACAAATTTAAGGCTTTTTGAAGTTTCTCAAACTGGTAATTAACTAATTTATTGTTTATTTTACTTGTAAAATCAGAGTTAAAATTGTCTTATTTCATCTCTTTAATGTATTAGATGTTTCTTTTATTCGCCATTTAGCGAATTCCAACTGTTTTTTATCAATGAATAAAATAATTGAATAAGGTGAAATGTTAAACATCAAGCAATATTTTGTTGGAGAAAGAGCAATTTCAAAATGCTCAATAGTAAATTCCGTTTTTACTGAAAGCTCAAGAATGACTTTTATTGTGTTTGATATCTCTTCACTAAATTTACTAAACTCAGAACCTAAATCAGTATATATTTGGTTCATCTCAGGTCTTGAAAATATTAACATATTGTCAAAGATAACTTCGTTATATGATTGGATCAATTCTAATAGCCGACTTAACTGTAAAACATCAACTTGAAGAAGAGTATCATATTCCTTCCTTATATACTGGTTAAACTTCTCAAATTCAGTTGGAATTTGATAATTAATTTTCACTTCCTCAAGTTGTTTTTGATAAATGGTTTCAAATCGCTCAACAAGATTATATAAAAATTGTTCATAAATAGGGCCAGTTTGATAGCAAAATAATACACCATACAAATGATTTCCTTCAGCTAAAATAGCACTATATTTTCCATAAGTAATATTACGTGTTTTTGATGATTGTGTCCCAAATGTCTCTTGCATTATATTCAAAATTGCAGTTAATAGACCTGAGCGAATTTCTGAATTATATAAAATATCTGGACGAAATTCATAACTAAATAAAAAAATTCCAGTTTCTTTATCAAAAAATTCTAGCCCAATCAAAATTAAGAAACAGCCCCAATATTGTTAAAATCGTTTAATTTTTCTTCTAATGACTCCTTCTGGTCTATCAGTGGATATTACTACATTTTCTTCTAATTTTTTCTTTATAATAGTTTCAAATAGCTCAATAATCCCTAAACCATTAAGCGCATTTGTCGAATAAAATGTACCCATTTGTGCTAGAAATACTCTCGCATTTCCAGTAGCCTTGATCGCAGAATCAATACTTTCTGAATTTAAAGATGATAGAGTACAAGTATAATTATTCCATTTTTCTCTTACTCTTAGAAATGGATCTCTTTCGCTTTTTTCACTTGTATATTCGATTGCACCACCATATTGAAGAGCTAGCGGTCTTCTTTGGAATAATAAAGACCCAAAATCTTCCATAACTGAGATCATAAAAGTATCAGACTGGTTATGTACGACTTTTTGATCAAAAACAATTTGAGCAGCTATCTCTCTGGCAATAGCTCTTGTATTGACATCAGTCATCGTATTCGGGTAAGAAAAGTCATTTTTTCTAATTACATTATAGATAAAAGCTTCAAAATCAGGGAAAGGCAGTGAATCATTAAGTATTTGGAATGTAAACTTGATTTCCTGTCTGCTTTTTGATACAAGTGATGGTAAAGAATAACTCCCCTTTCCATAATTCAGTGCCAATTTGACCATATCTATGAGTGCTCTTTGAGTTTCTGATCGCCATTTTTGAGACCGTATGTGCTCTTCTATATCTACCTTATTTGCGACATATAGGATAGTCGGAACATGTTCTGTTGTACCAGATTTTTCATCCAAAAGCTTTTTGATCTGTTCAATACTATTCCAACAAGAAAAAGCTCTTGACTTATCAAAGATGACTAATACTAAATCATTTTTTCCTGCTAATTTTCCCATTACACTCCGAAAGTGATCATAAATATTCTGACCTCCCACATCTACCCCCTCAATGCTTACACGAAACGTTTGTCCTCTCCAGATATAAGGGAAAATCATTTTAAAATCTTCAAAACCAATAGTTTCAGTATCTAAACTAATGTTTTTAACTAGGTCCCAAGAAACTCTTCCATACTGTACGATAAAACCGTTTTTTTCTACCCATGCTAAAAATTCAGGAGTTAGTTCTTCTTCAAAAGAACCAAGAGCTACTTCAGCTTTCCCTAAAAATATTCTATCTCTGTAACTTTCACTTTGATTTTGGAATATTTTTTTAAGATAATTAATAACTAATTGTCCGAAGGTTAAGATAATTTGTGTTTTACCTGACATCCCATCTCCTATTAAGATTATTTTCTTCAACGAGCGATCCTGCATATCTTTCAGGTCTACTTGCTTGGGTTGAAAACCAGTAAAATGAAATTCCTTTAGGGATTTAGAATCATTCAAATTAAATTGCTCCAAAGCTAATATTTTGAATTAGTTGACTATCGAGTTTATTTCCTTTCATTACCCGAATTTTGTTTAATGGAAAACATTGATTTAATTCGTTTAATGGTAATAAGTTAAAGTCCGCTACAAGCTCTTCAAAGAAATTATATCGTGTTTTTAATAAATACTGAATTGTGCGTAATCCCATCTTCGATTTCATTTCTTCTTGAGCAATTAAAATAAGAATATAATCAGGAGCTACATAATGAATGAATATTACTTTATATCGTCCATTATCATCAAATATAAGAAGAGATGGATACATGAATTTATTATTAATAAACTGAATATCCATATTATTAAGGAAAGTAAACTGTTTACTATTTTTTTGAAGTTTTTCTTTTATTTCTTGAGCAGGATCTAAAAAAGGAACCACTAATTGTGCAAAAGCACTAAAAGACTTAATATTCTCCCCCCAGAATTCGATAATATCAGGGATTATGTAAGTCATTTGCCCATGTATTATCTGTTGTAGCTTCATACGATATGCTGTTGTAACACGTAAAGTTGATTGAGAAACATTATGCATTAATCTCAGCTCAGACTTTGAAGATTGTATTGAACTGAAAAGATCCTCTTCTGTTGCAATGCCACTCATTAATAGAAGTTCTGCTTCATTTAATAGTTGTATAAGTATCTCTTTATACAAATTATCTGGAGAGTCCAGATTTTTTTGATTTCTATCTATTAACCCTGATAGAACTTGAGAGGCATTTTTAGATAATGGATTTAATGTTCCTAAAGGAATATTTTCTTTTGTTATCAGTTCTAGAGTTAACCCCGTTATTTGTGATCCTTCATAAGGATTTTCAACATAGCTAGCTATTGAGGAGAGATTAGAATCATCTAATTGAAATACAATTGTTTCCAGATTTAGCCCTAATAGACTTAATCCTGTTGCTTTTTTCACTACATCACTAAGAGAGAAGTTCAGTCCTTCACTGAATGGGTAAAGGTTTAGTATATTATTACAACTTTGGATTGAACTGCCTAAGTAATAGATTAAATCTAA
The DNA here is from genome assembly GCA_016839515.1 of Candidatus Hodarchaeum mangrovi. Classification (GTDB taxonomy): domain Archaea; phylum Asgardarchaeota; class Heimdallarchaeia; order Hodarchaeales; family Hodarchaeaceae; genus Hodarchaeum; species Hodarchaeum mangrovi. The sequence goes on along the minus strand of JAEOUE010000132.1, from coordinate 15,482 downwards.
ATTTCCCTGTCTTTTAGTCGATGTTTGGCTTAATTCACCTTCTTCTGAAAGTGCTTTCGATAAAATATTCATAGCAATTTGGGCATCACATTGAACAGCTTCTGGAAAGACCTCCAATGTATATTCATGCAGCTCATCAATCATTGATGCAGTTTCAAATCTAGAAATATGGCGAACATTACCTACAATAAATGGATAAATAAAATTTCTAATATCATTTCTTCCTGTACCATAGAAGAACATTTGAAGAATTTTTTGTTCTCTTTCTTCATCAACTTCTTCTTTTAGCTCAAGGATCTTTACGATTATTTCTACAATGTTGATTGTTGAGTTTGCCCATTTTTTAATCAAACTAGTAATAAATTCTCTGGCAATAAGCGACAGGATACTTGGTTCATTCAAAACTGAAGATCTATTTGACCGAGGTAAAGCCTTTTGAAGACGATTATCGGATTCTAGTTTGGAAATAATTCCTCTTATATTATATGATTGATTAAATAGCTCAATTTGATCAATTAGAAAATTTAATATCATTTCAACAGTATAAGGGACTTGTAAGATCTCAATGCACTCTTTGATGGAGTGAAGTTGTTTTGACAAAAGATCACGAAGGAATAATCCTTTTTGGATTTTTTCTTCTTTCTTAAGAACCAATCCTTTCATTCCTTCCTCTACAAGAAAAATTACCCCTCCGTACAATGTTTTTAATAAAAGATCATCTGGATCAGATGTTCTTTCCAAACCAAGGGAAATGTCAATTATCTCACTATAAACATGACTAGCGCGGATGTACCAATCTATAACTATTTTATCTAGCTTAGTTCGTTCCTCAATCTCTTCATCAAATGTTTTTCTGTCAACTTCTTCCTCCACCTCTCGGTTTATTAATGAGTTAATTATTTTTTTACTAAAATTGAACGCTGAATTTAGATAATGTTCCACTCCCTCACGATCTGACAGTTCATGATTTTCTGGTAATTTAATAAACATAGAAAGGACTTCACTATCCTTTTTGCCACGAGGAATGGAATCAAGTGAGGGTATATTGAAGGATTCACGCAGGCTTTCAACAACTAATTCATTGATCTCAAGTGTTGAACGATCTAATGCAACGAGATCCTGATAATACCGGATGATTTCTCTCGATAAATCCTCCATTTCGTTTAGCCATGCTTGTTTTACAGGTTGTTCTATATATAATTCGAATCCTTTTCTTAGAATGTCTTTGATCCATGCTTTGCTTATTTCCAATCTTATAGCTAAAAAAGAAAGCTTCAAGTAATTTTGAGCTTCATCAGCAGTAGTAAAAAGAGGATTGATAAAAGGAATTTTTCGTAATCTCTCATAGATTACATCAGACTTAATTTTATCACCTGTTTTCCTCGGACCAAAACTCATTGCTCCCCTTATTGGTCTAGGATCTTCCGCAACCATTAAGTTCAGTCTTTCTGTAACAGTTCGTTTAGTTGAAGTTGACAATCCCTTACTAGCTGTTTTAATTATATAACCATAAAAGAACTGTTTCGGCCAAGAATCTGGGAAAACCCTTTGATAATATTTCTTTATACTCAATATTTGATTGCCTAATCCTCTTGGAGCCCCACTAAGATTTTTAATAGCTTCCAACAACGAATTTTCTATTCCCCCTTTATTTACTGCTAGAAGAAACGAATAAGTTAGCTCTTTTGAAAAGAATTCAATCGCAGATTCGATTAGGTTTAAATCAGTATTCTCAAACATTTCTTGAAAAGAAAGTAATTGTTTTGATGATGGTAAAATTAATCCTAAGTGATTTTGGAAATCTTTTAGAAGATCTAAAAGGGTTCTTTCTTCTCCAATTTGAACATTTTTAGTCCATTCTAATATTTTAGCTCGTACTAAAATTCCAAGTAATCGTTGTGAGATGGAGGTCAATTCACTTGTAAAAAATTCGATATTTGGATAAATTGCGAAATTATCTAGTTGAAAATTATAATCAATTGTTCTCTCAATTGTTAATAGATAAGATCCCTTGTTTTCTGGTCCTTTCAATAAGATTAAATCCAATAATCCCTCTAAGTACGCTTTAAAAAATTCGTGTACCTCTTCCTCTGTAAACGCAACGTTTGCGACACGATTTGCGGTTCGAATTACTCTTTTTAACTCAAAAATTCCTCCAAAAGTTTTAAAAGCCAGAAGTGACGCCCCCATTAAAACAGAAACCTTATCCTTTGATGCATGATCCATTTTCATTTGAGGATAAATGAAATTGATACCCAGGAGTTCAAATTCTTTTTGCTTCACTTTAAATTCTTCAAATAAAAATCGGTAGCTGTTCATTCCATCTTCTTTGTACACAGTAGTTTCATATGCTTTAACTGCCTCTTCGATTAATTCTGGGTGCGAAAGCTGTTCACAACCTTCTAATTTATAGAGTATTTCTTTCTCAAAATCAATAATAGAATATTCAAACTTGGAATTTCTGGTTAAGGCTGTAAAAACGTTTTTTACCATACTATTTGTTTCAGAAAGTGGTTGAGGAGTATATTTATTTCGTTCTAATACGAGTTGAAATCGCTTTGGGATATCTTGGGGTATTTCTATCTTTGTAACTGCTGAAATATCTTCTAATTTAAATGTTTCTTCCCACAGTTCCTCATGCTCATTAATAAAATTAAATACTATTTGAGCAGTTAGATTATCTTTGGTAAAATTTTTTCCTTTACCTAAGACTTCCCCATACCAATTTACTAATTCTTCATCCTCAAAAGCAGATTTATTTTTTTCAAAATTATTGAAAATAGTTAATCGTCTTGATACAATGCTTTTAGGTATTTCTATGAGATTAAGAAGAAGAAATGTTCTTTTCAGTAAGCGGATCTTTTTATCCATGGTAAAAGGCGCCTCTATAAACTTATAGATAATGATTTACTGATTCACTACGTAACCGAAGAACTTCTAGCCCCTTTATAGTACAACCATTAAATAATGCATCCATTAAATAAAAAAACATTTGTATATACAAACCAACAGAAAAACACTCCTAGTTCGGAATGTTTCTTTTCATAACCCTATATCGAAACTTGAATCTAGGAAAAGGAATATTAAAAATTAAATTTAGGCAAGATCTAAAGTCATAATTACTCGGATCTTTAGAGTTTTTTAGTCCGATAGTGATAAGAATATGCTGGAATGAACCCTAATTTCTGGTATAGAACTAGTGCAGGGTTATTTACCTCTTCTACTTGTAAATAGATAGTGTGTACCTGATTAGTTTTACACCATTCGATTATATATTGCATTAATGACAATGCAACATGTTTTCTACGGTGGTGTGGACTGACTTCGAGACCAAAAAGTCCAATATAACCACGTTCAACAACTCCCAATAGTCCTCCTATAATCTCCTTATTCGCAATCGTATAAAAGAATCTAGGAGCAGGATTCACTATCCGCTCTATGATTTTTTCAAGAAGTGGGTTATATGTATTCATATCCATTGAACACATCTTTTTGAAATTGAGCCAGCGTACATGGTTCTGATCGCACTCATAACGAAGGTCATCACGAATGGTCTTAGTCACCACTTGATTATCGAGTGTTTTTGTCATTACAATGGTCTTTGATTTTTTTTCATAACCTATGGTGGCTAATACTTCATCTAGACTAGGAGGAGCTACACAATCAGGAATCTGAAAGATAATCTTAGACAATTGTGTCTTTTGATATACTACCTCTGCAATATGAATGTCTGCTACAGGATCAGTACCATGATAATGGAGGGGCAGAACACTGTTTGCACGCTGTGTATAACCCTCAGAGATACGTAATATCCATCCATTGAGTAGCAAGTGCTGTCGACAAGGCCAAGCGTTATGAGTCAATTCTTGAAATAAAAGCACGCTATTTTGGTGTACCATTTACTTTCCCTTAACACGTCAGATTCATATTTTTCGAGAATTAAGTCGCTTCCGCTTGATTTTTCATTTCAAATAAACTCCTTTTGTCATTTTCGGTGGCCTCTCTGAGCTCGTGATTCATTAGAGTGGTCAGAGTCCAAATAATCCTGAGAGAAAATGATAGATATCGACAAATTGCAGGAATCTCCTGCTCAAGATTTCATTTCTGCAGAGGAAAGATGGCAACAACTACAGCAGTGCTATCGATTCGGAATCCCCTCTCTTGATGCATTAACCAGGCTGTATCCTGGGAGTGTTGTGTTATTTCAGGGCGACCTATCCACCTCAGGATTTCGTACTCTTGTAACAAGGCTAACACTCTCACTCCTCCTGACCAATTCTCATTCTCAGATGGCGTTTATTGATGGTGCAAACCTTTTTCCGTTTTTTGAGATAGGGGAAGGAGCAAGAAGGCATCAGACAGATCCTCTTCTCGTGCTTGACAGGATTCAGCTTGCTCGTGCATTTAATTTTCATCAAGTCACCGAAATAATAACAAACCATCTTCCAGACCTGATTCGCAGGAAGCAGATTAACATCATCATGATTCCACAGATTTCTGCTCATTATTTATCAAAAGAAGCATTACAATATCAGGAATATGATAAAAGACCAGCTACATCTTCATTAACAGAACTGAACGCTTCATTAGGCGTTTTAAAGAGTCTAGCACTGCAATATGATCTAGTAATCATCATGACAGCCACAAACGCTCCTCAATCTCGCTATAAAGCATTGGGAGGTACTTATCTGGCTCATTCCGTTACCAATATTATTCGTGTCGATCATTCTGCTCCAAACAGAAAAGAAGTGCAATTTTCGTTTGAACTACTGAAAGATCCTGAAAGACCAGTGAGTCAAGTCGAAGTTGTTGACCCCCTAGAAGAGAGACAGCTGATGTCTTTGACTCATTTCTGGAGGTGAATTTATGGGTAGAACGTTACCTTCGTATCGTCGAATGCTTGAAAAAGAACGTTTCTTGTGGGAAAAACATTTTGCTTCACGATTACGTGAACCCCATCGAAGTGGCTTCACCACATTGTGGGAAAAAGCGTTTCAGCTGGCTGATGCGGCTAGTGCTAATACACGACCTCTTATGTACGATAACATTGTCATGAGTATGTTAATAGCACAACAAGTCGAAATTCAAAGGTTGAACCGTGAATTAAACCGACTAAAAGAATTATTATCCTCACAGGATACGATCTGAGGATATGAAATGAAACTCCATGCATGGCTGCACGATATCGAACCTACAGAATGGGGTGTACGATTACACTGGTTACCTGAAAACAATGTGAAACCGATTGAGGTGTTTTTTCCGTTCACGGCTGAATTTTATATCACAAAGGCCGATCGTGAAACCCAAGCTCAGCTACTCAGCCATTCACACATTGATCGTGTAGATATTGTCCCTCGGTTTCGATTCATTCATGATTGGAAACCGGTCGACGTACTACAAGTCAAGGTTAATCCTAACCATCTGCAATCAACCTATTTTGATTTGCGAAAACATTGGGATGACTATCTGCATAATGCAGATCTCAGTCTCTACCAGCATTTCTGTTTCCAGATGAATCTCTTTCCGTATGTCTATGCAGAAATCGAAATTTTCAACAACCGACTACAGCCGAATTGGCGATTATTGGAGGAATATACGGATAAAGAATACCGTACCGTCCCTTTTCGAACGCTTTGGTTACAACCAAAATTTGAAAATGAACATTTATTACGAGGGCGTCTTTTAGCCCTTAGTGTCCGACGATCAATCGTTGATTCAGAAGAAGAGCCTGTTATTTTTGAAGATCCAGACGAGGGGACAATGCTAGAAGAATGCTTTCGATATATTCGTCAAATTGATCCTGATATTATATTTACTAGAGGAGGGGATACTTTTTTTCCTGTATTAGCACAGCATGCCTTGCAAGCGGGGGTAGGAAGGATTCATCCTGGTCGTGGGCCTAGAACTCTGCAAAGTTATATTAAACGCCCTAATACGCAACGAGGACACAGCTATGCCTCCTATGGACGAATTTATTTTTCCCAACACGGTATATATTTTGATGGAGGCAGACACCATTATGATGTAGGGAACAGTTTTATGTATAAGGATGGAAATATTGAGGGGATTCACGAATTGGTGCGATTAGGGTGTAGTAACCCACAACGTATTGCTCGTGGAACAATAGGGACTACTCTAACAGCAGTTCAGATGCGAACCGCTTATTACCAACATATCTTGATCCCTGCCCGAAAAGCAGATGCTGAACATTTTCGTCCTGCTTGGTCATTGGCGTCAGATGTTGGCGGATTAGTCTTCTCTCCCGATGTGGGGCTCCATCTGAATGTTACTGAATATGACTTCTTGTCAATGTATCCTAACATCATGGTACATAGGAATGTTAGTCCTGAAACGGTTAATTGCAGCTGTTGTCAAGAAGAAGCAGAGCCAGTTCCCTTGACTGATCACACGATTTGTGTGCGACGGCCTGGGTTGGTGAGTCTGGCCTTGGAGAATATTCTCAATCGTCGTGCTTACTTTAAATCGAAAAAAAGGGAGCATCAACGCTATGATAGACGGCAAAAGGTGCTGAAGTGGCTTTTAGTAACATGCTTTGATTCGAATACCATTCTTCCAATTTATTCGAAGAGCAAACTCAGGCTAGTCAGGATTGGGTCTTATATTGATGAGATTATAACAGACAGTACTGATTTCGAGGGAACTGCTGTTGTCGGTGTTGACAAAGATTATAAGATGGTTCTTAACCCTGTTGAAGATGTTATTCGTGTTCCTTCGCCTTCTAATCTTTATAGGATTCACTTGGATACAGGAAGAGAATTCACTGTTACGGGTGACCACACCTGTTTTATCTTGGATCGAGGTATTTTGAGCAAAAGAAGTGCTGCAACCCTTAAGAAAGGGGATTTTCTTCCTGTTCTCTTTTCATTACCTAGTGTTGATCCGTGGCTAGAATTTAATGTCATCTCTGTCTTATTAGAATTACTACCCCCCAGCGAATTCGACAAATGGCGAATTCAAGGAAGAGAATTGATTCCTTATATTCAATCAAAAAGGTCAGAAATCGAAGCTGCTATGAAAGGGTTTCATAGCGCTGGTGCAATACGCTCTTGGCTACTAGATGGATTTATTCCACTTCGATATTTTGACATCCTCAATTTTCCAATGCAACTTTGGAACAAACTCTCTGTGGGCCATGGAAGGCGGGTTGGTGGCAAAATATTTTGGATTCCAGCACATTACACCCTTGATGCGGATTTAGCCTTTTTTTTAGGTTATTTTATCGGTGATGGGAATGCTCGACAATCGTTCATTCGATTATCTGTCAATGCCGCTGATATTGATTTAGTCAATTGGTTTGATCAGTTTTTCATACGTCGATTTAAGCTTCAGATTTCTAACCGTAAGGAATCATATACAGCAATGTTTACATTGCAAATAAACTCTACTGCACTTGTTTGGATTCTCAATAATGTCTTTGGGATTCCCAGAAATCGTAAGAGTGGAAAACATACAGTTCCTGCAAGTATTTTGAATGGTCCAGAAGAGGTGGTTCTCGGGTTCATTGCAGGCTTGATTGCGAGTGATGGCGATATAGGTACAAAGCGTAATTATGTCAGAATTTCAAGTCGGGATTCTTCCTTTATTGAAGAGCTGGCATACTTAGCAGCTCGTGCAAATCTCTATACAGTCTTCCGGAAAAGCATTCCACGAAAAGGTTCTCCAATGTATATGCTACTTTTCTCTGGACAAGATACTCTTGAAAGGTTATTTGAAAAAATTCATCTGAAGCAAGTAGACTGTGTCAAGATCAAACAACGAATTGCCAGAGGTAGTGTAGTTCGTAAGATTGCGTATGACATACCTGTCAAGGAATCTTTGCTTTTGAAACTCACCCAAAAGGTTCGAACTTCACGAACCCCTCGAGTCTCCGATCGCACCCGTGTACCTCGCGAAATTGCACAGATGCAGCTTGAAAATATCAAAGGAAGGAGTGATAGATTGTCTAGTAACGAATATAGACAACTTGAGGGATTGGAACGACTGATTAAGAGCGATCTAGGCTTCGCTAGGGTCAGAGATATAGAACTCGTTCCTGCGCGAGACAAATACGTTTATTGCTTTTCGGTGAAGAATGACATACACAGTTTTATTGCAGGAACAGGAGGCATATTATCTCACAATTGTTTTGGTTATCAAGGTTATAGAAACGCTCGATTTGGAAGAATAGAGGCCCATGAAGCAATAAGTGCCTATGGTCGCGATGCCTTGACACAAACACAGCATTTGGTGGCAAAAAATAATTTAAAAGTCATTGCAGGCATTGTAGACTCGATTTGGGTCAAACGAGAGGATGATTCCATTCCGATTGATTCTGTGACCATTTCGCAACTACGTGAACAGATTGAACAAACGGTTCGTTTGCCAGTCGAGCATGCAGCCGATTATCACTGGATTGTTTTTCTTCCCCGACGACATGATCCTGCGATTGGGGTATTGAATAGGTACTATGGTTTAAGGAAGGATGGAACATTTAAAGTACGGGGTATTGAAATTAGGCAATCTTCAGCTCCACTGATCATCAAAGACTTTCAAACTCAAGTACTTAAGTTTCTTGCCAGCGCTCGAACACAGGCCCAATTCAAGCAACGGGTTTTCAAAGCGAAAAAACTGTTAATTAAGTATAAAGACCGTTTGAAGCAAGAAGATGTTGCTTTGTCTGAATTAATGATCACAATTCATACCTCCCGTTCTCCAGACGAATATGTCAACAAGAGTCGTCAGGCTATTGCAGCAAAACAGTTCTCGAATCTTGGAGTCAATGTCGAGCCAGGAATGAAGGTTGATTTTATTCTAACAGATGTCAATGCTCAGGATCCAATGAGGCGTGTCAAAATCAAACAGCTTCTCCGTGGAGATGAACGTTATGATGCAGAAGAATATTGTAAACTTCTTGATCGTGCTTACGAGAATCTGATTCCTCCTGAATTAGAAGAGCAGCACGTTACCTTGGAATTGTTTTGGAATAATCGAAAAGATATCTTAGTCCCAAAATGAGTTATTAGACATTTATTAAAGGTTTTATACGTGCCCAAGTAATTTTGTTTTTGTTTCTCAAACTTGAACACGATTGAGGAAAAAATAGACAAATTTTTATTTTAATCTTATTGAAAAAGATAAGTTTATGAAGGAAAGATTGTCAGGGATAATACAAGATATATAATGGGAAAAAAGAACCTTCAGAAAAAGAAGAAAAAAGCAGAAAAGCATTTTCAACCCTCTCTCAAGGAACAGGCCAAAATAATCCAATTAGATTTACCCCGAACAGGTTAATCTCTTTAGGATCCTCTTCATTACTGTGTGTCACTTGAATTTGATAATTCTTCCTCCAAAACCAAGGTTCAGTTGGAGAATATTATTATATGAATTGACATAACCAAATTCAATTCGTATCTTTTCATTAGGTTTGACTTTGGATATTTGTTCTTTCCAAAGGGTCAGCTTGATCTGCCCTGTTTTATCTTGAAGTAATGCGGTTGTAACAGTGAGTTCCTTTCCATCCCTTTTTCGTTGAACTTTTCGAATTGGAGAGATATTAATGACATTTCCAACCACAACAACCTCGTTCATACCATCTTCTAAGTCAGCAATGTTCTGGATGATTTCTACTCCCTTGGAATCTCTTTGGTACCATCTGCCTCTCCAAGCTTCTTCCATATCTTCCCATCCAACTTGATAAAAACCAATTTTCTCATAGAAATGCTTAGTTCGCACGTTCCATTCAGGTGTACCAAGTGTCCAAACTACATTTGGATATTCAGTGAATAATATATTCATCGCTTCAGTTGCGATTCCGCGGTTATGAAACTGTGGATCGATAAAAATACGCTCTAGGATGAAATGATTACTTTTTTTTGAGTTATAAGCTACTCCTCCAACAATTTGATCATTAAAGAAAATTTTTTGGTAAGTTAGATGTTTCATCATAAATATTTGGAATTGTGGGGAATCATATCCAGGAGGTCCTCCTTCTTTAAAAGGAGAGCCTACAATGATGTCAGTTTCAAAAGCTCTTTTTGAAAGGTTAGCGAGTATCTCTGCATCTTCGTTAGAAGCATTCTTCAATTCAATTTCCTTTTTCACCATGATTTCACCATTATTTTGGAATAGTTGGAACTGGATACATTAAAAGGAATCTGTTACTGGTAAGAATGAATTCTGAATAAAGAGAGTAATGCTGTTAAAAGAATAGATCAAAAAGTCTGATTAATAGGAAGGTAGAAAACTATGATGAAAGTCGTGATAACAGGTGCGAATAGAGGGTTAGGATTCGAATTCACTAAACAGTGTTTAGTACAAGGTGAAGAGGTCATTACAACATGTCGTGAACCAGTTAATGCTTTAAACTTGCAATCATTGAAGGAAACACATAACAATAGCTTTCAAATTGTTCCTCTTGATGTAATAGATTACCATTCGATTGAATTGGCCTACAAACAAATATCTAGTTTATTTTCAAGAATTGATTTACTTATAAACAATGCTGGGATAATTTCAGGAAGCATTAGGCGTTATCATGCATTTGGAGAGTTTTTTACTGAAGATATTGTTCGAGTATTTCAGGTAAATGCTATTGCTCCCCTCTTGGTGACAGAAAAATTCTATCCTTTAGTTAAAAACGGCAATCAGCCAAAATTAGTGTTCATCTCAAGTCGTCGAGGAAGTATTAGTCAGAAAGAGGGTACAAGCACATATAGTTATGATGCTAGTAAAACTGCATTGAATATGTTTGGTAAGAGACTGGCAGCACATGTAAAGCGAGATAATGTTATCCTTTTTCTGTTGCATCAAGGATGGGTGAAAACAGACATGGGAACAGATCAGGCTCCAGTACGCTCTCCCGATTCAATAAAGGGAATGCTTCACATAATTGAAAATGCAACTTTGGCAATGAGTGGGTCATTCCTTGATTGGCAGGGAAATCTTATTCCATGGTAGGTCTCTAGCTATCATTCAGATTTTAACTGAGAAAGCATATTTTTTATAAAGGGATCCTCTTTATTTTGTTTCTGAAGATGAAAAAGAACATGAGAAAGCTCTTCTAGGTGTTTTTGAGGACTGTTTGTTCTTTTTCCCCAGTCCAATACGGAACAGAGGTTTCTTCCTAGGTAATCTCCTATTTTTGATCGAGTATAATCTTTAAACTCTTTTGTTGTGACTGTATCAGGGTGTAAAATTGGCATATCTGTCCCATTCGCCTCCAAACCGAAAAAAGCTTGGGTAAAAAAGCAATGGATTGTGGTTCCTGGAAAAGATGATTGAAGGGACTTTTCAAGTCTGATAATCCGTTGAGCACCAATGAGAGATCCAGCAATAGAAATAATTACAAAATGGACTGGACTTTGAATATGGGCTTGAATCATTTGAATAACTCTTGTCATAGTTACTCCAGTAGCTATTGTATCTCCAATAAAGACGAGGTTTGTTTCTTCAGAGAGGCCCTCAAAATTCGAGTAGGAGGCTTGAGTATCCCAACTGCCATCAGGTTTTTGAAATCGTCTGATTCCAATGAAGCACCGATTTATAGTCTGCTGGAATTGTTCATAATAGGCATTTAAAAGATCATAGGTTAATGCTCCTGAGAGTGGTACAACCTCAGCTATCCGATAAGCTGAGGAAGAGTATGACAAGAGATGAGAATAAGCTTTCAAACAATCTTTAACAGCTTGATGAGATTTCTGAACGAGAGGAGTGCCAACAAGTAAATGATTAGTCAAAATTTCTTTTGCTGATTCAGATTCCACCAAATAACAGTGATTTGCGAGTAAAGGATCAGTTAAACGAAAAATTTTTCCTAAGAAAGATGATTCTTTTCGCATGTTGACAGGAACTATCAATAATCAACCCACAACTTGGGAATTATCTTTTTAGATTAATAAACTGAGCTCATTTAAAAAATTTGATCGGAATGAAAAATCCCTTAAAAGAAGGTGGAACCTCTCATTAAGAACTATTTTGACTGGAAGAAAATCAGAATCAATCTCTATTATCATAGATACAGATGTAGGTTATGATGATATTGGAGCACTCCTCTATTTATTGAAACATCCCGAAATTAAAATTCGTGGAATATCTATTTCATGTGGAATAACCTATATAGATGCAGGAGTGAATAATATCCTTAGATTATTAAGTTATTTGGAAAAACAAAAAATTCCAGTTGTATCAGGAAAAAAAACTCCCCTAGTTGTTGGTCATACATTTCCTAAAAAATGGAGGGAGAAAAGTGCACAATTTTATGGCATAAAGCTTCCACCTACAACTTTACAATCCTCTAATTTGAGTTTATCCCAATTAATCAGTTTTGTTTGGAAATCTACAAAAGAAAAGATTACATTAGTTGCCCTAGGCCCTCTAACAAATTTAGCTCAAGTTATTCAAGATCAAATAAAAATGAACGATTTGATTGAGAGATTCTTTATCATGGGTGGTGCAATAAATATTCCTGGAAATGTTGGCTCAGAATATTCAAAAATTCCTAATTTCGTTGCTGAATGGAATTTCTTTATAGATCCGCATGCTGCAAACATTATTTTTAAATCAGAAATACCAAAGATCTTAATACCTTTGAATGCTACCAATAAAGTACCACATACCCATGAATTTCGAAATAAAGTAGCTAAACTAAAAATGACTAAGTCACTCGAGATAGTATATCAATTACTTAATCCAAATGAAAGTTATTTCTGGGATGAACTAGCAGCAGTAGCTTTAACAAATCCTGAGATTATCACTCTCGAAAATCACCATATAAAAGTAATAACAGACAAAATCACTCAGGCGGGATGGACAAAATCAATAGAAAATAAGAAACCCAATGCACTAGTCGCTATGGATGTTGATCCTTTAAAATTTGAGCATCAATTTATTAAAATTCTTAGTCAGGATAGAAAGGAATTTTGACTTAATTATTGATCAAAAAAAGCTTTTTGATATCCTTTCCATACTTGAAATGCTTTAGGTATTCTTAGAATGTGGCCAAGATCAATTTTTTCAGGCAAAGAAGATTCTTTAAACCAATCAATAGTAAGAGTCTCGTGTTCATGTGTAGCTGTTCTAGCGTGAGAACTTTTAATGGGAGAACAAAGAAAGAGAAGATGATACATATGAAAAGGAAATGATGTTTGCCAAAATCTCGAATCAAAAATTCCTATTAATTCAATAGCTTGACATTCGATACCAGTTTCTTCAAAGATTTCCCTGATTACACCTTCTGCTGGAGTTTCTCCCACTTCCAATAGACCTCCAGGCATAGCCCACATTTGATTATCCGCTCTTTGAATCAATAAAATTTCTCCTTTGGAATTAATAACTGCTCCATCACCTCCGATCAAAGGCCCAGGTCGTGAAAGATAAGGAAAAATTAGTGGTTTGATTCCTTTATTTAAATTATTTGTAATAAGAACAATCATCTCAAAGGCAATTTCTTGAATTTTTGTATAATTTTCTTTATCATTGAAATTTGTTGTAAATTTTAGTCCATAAGCTGAAATATCTCTTAGCTTATCAACCCAAAATAATAATTTTCTTTCTAATTGCATGGGATCCAATCCAATAGAGTATTAAATATTGAAAGATTTTTTCATTCAATCAAGAAGATTCTAGAGATCTTAAATGAATAGTGGTTAATATCTCCTAAAAGTTAACCAACCAAGGATTTAAATAGGTAAAAAACAAAAAAGAAATGAGGAAAACTTCCTTGAACCACCTAACTCATGCCTAATAATCGTGGGTTAGTAGTCAGGAAGCCTTTTCCTCAATACTCATCTTCTGATGTGACTGATATATCGACAGTAGGGTCTTCAATTCCCTTGAATGTTAATTTTAATATTCCTGCAGTATATTGAGCTTCTATTTGTTCAGGATCAATCTCAAAGGGTGTTCGAATTCGTTTATTAAAGGTTTCACCTAATAATTTTTGAAATTCTTCAATATAAGTACCTTCAATCATTACTGCTCGTTTTTTGGCCTTAACTGATAGTGTTTCCTTCTTTATTCCAGGCAAAGAAACTATCATAATTTTATTCTCATCCTCATCGAAAAATTGGATCATTAAAGCTCGATGGGAGAATAACAATTCTTTATCATCTTTACCATATTTTTTAATAAAAATATGTCTTCCAGGGTGAGAAAAAAACCGTTTAGAGCCTGGACCACCAATGTATTTCATGATCCTATGCTTTGAAGTTTCATCGCCACAACAGGATTCAATTTCTACTTCTTCATCTATATCAATTTTATCTGGGTTCATTTTATTCACTTATTTAACTGTAACATCCTTCCAGCTGGACTTTCCAAGTTCAGATTCTATTAAAGAAGTCTCAAATGAATCTACCTTTGCCTTAAGGAGCTGAAGAAGATTTTCAAGAAATTTTTTTCGAAGATTAGGATCAATCGTGGACATTTCAGCAAGATTTTCTTGAAAGATATCAATAAATTCGAAAAACTTTGTAATATAATCTAGAAAATCAATAATTAGATTTGGAAATCTTTCCAATCCTTCAGAAGAAAGGCGAATTCTCATTGGTCTTTCATCATTTTTTTTAAGATATCCTTTGTTTTCAAGTTGTTTTATGGCAGGGTATACTGAACCTCGACGTGGGATCCATTGATCACCAAATGAATTGGACAAGAGGTCAATAACTTCACCTGCAGTATGCCCTTCTTCAGCTATTGTACTTAAAATTAACAATTGAAGTATAGAGTTACGTTCTTCAGACATCCAACCAAACATTAGAAATACCAAACTTAAAGGAGTTTTTAATGACCTTTTTTGAGGTCAAACATATATTGTTAGAGATAACATTTATATTTTTTGGTTTCGACAAATAATTTTTATAATTGTTACAACTATACCTGACTTTTCAGTGTCGTTAAAAATTGGTTAAATGACATTCTATAAAATTTCGCGAAATAATTGTTGTATATAACTCAAGCTGTACGGTTTTCTCTCTTTATAGTGTCATTTGACAACAGCCAGCTTTCAAAATTCAAAGGTTTGTTTGAAGACGTTTGAAAGAAACAGTTTTTGGATATGATTTTACATCATTTCCTAAGATTAGATCTGGCTGTAATAAGGTGATCTTGAGTTGCTGTGTTTTAATGAATATGATATTCACCAAATGGTAAAGAGGACATTTTTAGATGAGATTTATTACTTTTTTCTCCTGACTCTTAATAACAAGATAGTTGAAACGATCATCGAAAAAAGGGTAATTTCTATTTCTAAACTAGGAGAAAGAACTGGAATACCTGAAGTTTGAGAGCCTTCAGATGTTTTATTAGGACTTGTATCAATAGCAAATGAAATCTCATCATATGACACCTTTACTCCAGCTCCAGATCCTGAGACTCCGTAGACATGGAGAAACACCTCTAAAGAGTCAATAATCGTTAAATTCTTTGCAGTATCAGGGCGAAACATTGAATCACTTAAATTCACGTTTACGACATACCAATTAAAT
>JAEOUE010000131.1 GCA_016839515.1 Candidatus Hodarchaeum mangrovi | reverse complement strand
CCTCTAGCTGCTTCGGAAATCAACACATTATTTCCATAAAGTGTGGTTGGATGAAATTGGATAAATTCCATGTCTTTCATTGAAATTCCTGCCCAGTAAGCCACAGCTATTCCAAAACCTGTACAATTTAGTGCATTAGAAGTTGCTCCATATATCTGTCCTGCTCCCCCAACAGCAAAAATCACTGCATCACAATGCCACATTTCAAGCTCACCAGTTAGAAAATTCAAGATAATTATTCCATGAACTTTCTTATCCTTTACAGCAACTCGTACAACCAAACGATCTTCATATACTGGAACACCTAACATTGCTGATCTTTCCCAAGCTACATGTAGTACGCTATGTCCTGTACGATCAGCAGCAAAGCATGTTCTGGGATATCCTGCTCCACCAAATGGTCTTTGACCAATTTTTCCATCTTCAAATCTTGAAAAAGGACATCCCCAATGTTCTAATTCGTAAATAGTTTCTTTGGCTAATCCAATCATTTTTTCTACTGCTGGTTGATCAGCTAGATAATCTGAACCTTTCACAGTATCAAATGCATGTCTTTCAACAGAATCATCTTTGGAATCAGGATGATTCCCTAAAGGAGCATTAATGCCTCCTTGTGCTGCAACAGAGTGGCTTCTGACAGGCATACAAATAGAAATAACTGCCACATCGGCCCCATTTTCTTTTGCTGCAATTGCTGCTCGCATTCCCGCGAGACCAGATCCAACTACAATTACTGAATGTTTACGAATCATTTTATTTATCACTCTCCAGCTAACACTATTTCGGGCATATTAAGTATCAATAAAACAGCTAAGATCCATGAAATTACCCCAAGGGTAAATAATATCCAAAAAACTGTTTTTTGTTTTCGAACACCAATCCCAAGGTCAAAAAGAACTACCCTTATTCCATTGTAACCATGATAAACAAGCCCTGCAAGTAAGCCTGCATCAATAAAGAAGGCAAAGGATAAGGCATGTTCAATCATTGGTGGGAATCCTTGTCCCTTTACAAAGGAGGAGCTCATTGCTGCTGTGATTGTATTATAAAGGATCCCTGGCTCTGGAAATCCTAAAAATTCGTCTAATAACATAGTAGAAATGATTCCAAGATGAATTACAACATATAAAACTAAACATAACCCTGTTATTCGCTGAAATAACCAGGCATACATACCTATCCCTCTAGAAAAAGGTTTAAACCAGTTTAAGAAATTGCTCGCTTTACTGCCTGTTTTCACTTGGGATTGATTAACTATAATTTTACTCTCAGACATCATTTATCACCCAAAAGAAATAACTGTTGAATTTAGAATAAATGCATAAATTATCACTAATACCCCGATAAGGAGTAGAAGAATCGCTAGAATCTTTCTGAAGGTATGACCTGTTGCTACATCAAGCATTACCATTCGAAATCCATTTAAAGCATGAATCATAAGGAAAATGACAAATAATATCGAAATCCAGAAGTATAAGGGATTCTGCATTTTCCATTGAACGGCTTCAAAAGAGGCAATTCCTTTTTGTAACTCAGGAACAGCATCTGTATTCATTAATGCAGTTAAATAGTGATTTACAATCATATGAAAAAAGACAAGCAGGAAAACAAAAAATCCTGAAATTCGTTGTAAAACCCACCATAATGCACTTGAACTTTGATGTTTTGGTAAAAATTGTCTAATTTTACTTTCTTGAGACGAACTTAATTTCATGAGTTATCTCACTTCACTAATTTGTGTTACTAGAGACCGTTTGAAATAAAAATAAAACTCTTTACAGCCATTATGTGACTTGTAAGCTAAACCTATACTATATTTTATATATATAGTGGCACTTAAACAATCGATTGTAGCTACTTTGTAAACATAGTTTAAAATCTGTCAATAGATCCTTGCAAAAAGATATGAAAAGCCAAGAAATTAATAAGAATAACAACCGAAAAAAGATAAAGTAATGATTAGAATAATTGTTAAAAAAAATAATATCTTTATAGCTTTTACTGCATATACTGCAATATTCTAGCTACAGAGAATAAAAATTTCATTAAGAAGGTGAAGAAAAGAGAGTGGGCAAAGAAAAATCATACTAGGGAGAAAAGAAAAGTGGATGTAAAAATATGGTAGAAGCTACCGATTTTTTACATCAATGTAATTACCAGCATCAGGAAGCACATAAACTAGCGGGTCTTTATTTTTTTCAATTCGGTAGTTATTGATCCAAGTTCTTACGCTTTCCTGAATTGTTCCTGAGTGAGGAACATATTTAATGCGAAAAGTATTTTCTAATAGATCTTTATCCATTTCAGTAATCATGTGACAAGTGCAGCGTTTTAAAATTCGGAGAAGATCAATAACTTTCTGATTACCAATTTTGAAATTATCAATACTACATTTAGTATTGATTGTATGCTTCAATCCTTCATCTAGACTCATATCTTTAATTTCTTCCATTGTATCTTGATAATTCTGTGAACCAACGCCCAATGGGCAATGAGCAAATAATAAGACATCTCCACCTTCCTTTACAGCATTCCAACCCGCATGAAAACCTTTCCCTCCTTGATATAGATTGATAGATAGAGCCCCTGTTGATACAATTACTAAATCGGCT
>JAEOUE010000028.1 GCA_016839515.1 Candidatus Hodarchaeum mangrovi | reverse complement strand
ATTGGTACAGTTATAGGAACACTATTAGGAGTTATCATAGCAAGTCAATTTAGTCCTGCTTATGCGAAAACTGTTACGGTACTGTTTCCAGTATATACAAGAATGGATCCAATAGTAATCGGAGCAGGTTTCATTTTAGGAATAATAACTGGTTTGTTTGGAGGGTATCTTCCCGTTCGAAATGCTATCCAACCTCTCCCAGCCGAGAGTCTACGTTTTGATCCGTCTCTTCATATTACGAGTGGTCAAATACCGTTACTTGAAAGGATATTAAAGAGATTTAGGATAAAATTAAGAACTACAGGCTTTAAATTGCCACTTAGGAATTTTTTTAGGTCCAAAAAAAGGACATTTTCGTCAATAATAGGAGTCATTATTTCAGTAAGTCTGATATCATGCATGTTTGCCATGTTTGAGTCGATGAATATAGCATTGTCAATACAATATCAGGATATCGAGGATTGGGATCTTCGTGTTGATTTCTCAGAGGTCCCAACGAATTCGTCTAAAATTGTTTCAGCAATCAAACAAATAGATGGAGTGACAGCTGGAACTTATTCTTTAACTTCTGGTGCAACAATCTTTTCAAATTTCTCGTCAAATACTAAAACCATTCAATTGATTGGAATAAAAGACTCCGATGGTTATTTAGGACATGCTTTTGAATTTAAGTCAGGAACTTATGACCCTGAAGGAATTATCTTGAGTGTTCCCGTAGCAGAAAAACTCAAAGTCAAAGTAGATGATATTGTAAGTCTTGAGATTCCCAAATTGACAAAACTTGTTTCAACTGCCCCATTAAGAGCCCATTTTGAAATGGTTAATGTTTCTTTTCAAATTTCTGGAATAATTGATGAGTTTAATGGATTAGTTTCGTACTTGGGTCTTGATAAACTGAAAATTGTAAGTAATTTCCCTGGTGATCCTGCTAATTCCATTTTATTAAAAGTTGAGAATCCAACAATAGAAAAATTGAATGAAATAAGAAGTACAATTAAAGAAAAATATAATTACAATGTAAGAAACATTTTTACAAAAGAGGAACAGACTAGTGACTTATTGGTATTAATGAATGCTATGTATTATATTGTATATGCTATAGTTGGATTTGCTATGGCATTAGCTATTATAATGGTTTATAATACGGTTTATATAAACTTACAAGAACAGCAACGAGAAATTGCGACTTTATTAACGATAGGAACACCTAATAGAAGGATAATTAGGAATGTAACAATTGAAAACTTAATTGTGACTGTTATTGGTTCAGTGCTTGGATTGATTTTTGGATGGGTTCTTCTATGGTTTATGATGGATGTTGTATTAGAAATGGAATTCTTTCGAATTCCACTATTTATGAGTAATAGTACTATTCTCCAGAGCTTTTTCTTCACTCTGATTGCTGTTTTGATTGCAGAATATTTCCCCTTACGTAGAATCCTGAACTTAAATCTTGCAGAAGCTACCAAGGAAAGGGTGGTTTAAGGAGGTATAAAAAATGGCATTAATTGAACTGAAAAACGTCATAAAGACCTATACGCTTGGTGAAACTACTACTGTAGCTCTTGACGGCATCAATTTAGAAATTGAACAAGGAGAGCTTGTGATTATTTATGGCCCGTCTGGAGCAGGGAAGACCACTCTTTTAAATCTTATTGGTGGACTTGATATCCCAACCCAAGGGGAAGTAATTGCTGCAGACATTCCTGTATCTACTCTTTCTGCTCAGTGGTTGACAGTATACCGGAGAAAAAAAGTGGGGGTTGTGTTTCAATTTTTCAACCTGATATCCCGATTAACTGCCTTAGAAAATGTAGAATATAGTCTAGAACTAGTAGGAGTTAAAGAAAAGTATAAAGGAAAGGATAAAGTTTCCTTTAACTCTAAAGTTATCAAAAAGAAGGCAAAAGAATATTTAGAAAAAGTCGATTTAGGTGATAGAATGAATCATTTTCCCTCTCAACTGTCTGGAGGAGAGCAACAACGAGTCTCAATCGCAAGAGCTTTAGCGAAAGAACCCGAAATTCTGCTAGCTGATGAACCGACAGGGAATTTAGATTATAATATAGGAAGGAAAATATTAGAGCTAATGGAAGCCATGACTGGGAAAGCATTGAATAGAACAGTCTTTATTGTTACTCATAATGATGCCATATGTCCATTAGGGGACCGTGTCATCAGATTATCAGACGGTCAAATAATAGAAAATTATACTCAAGAATATACACCAGCAAAAGAACTTTATTGGTAAATACAAAGAAATTTAATAATAATCTATAGATTTAAGATATATCTAGATTTTAGAGCATTTGAAGGACACTAACAATGAGACTTGTTAATGTAGAAATGAATTAAATTACTAGTATACATAAAATCGTATCAGTGTAAATAAAAAGCTGAAAACTTTGGATTATTTAGAAGAGCTGAAGAATAAATGGCAAGAAAAACGTTTAAAATTCCTTCTCGGGGTAATAACGACGAGTTTCAAACGCAAGAAGAGAAATATGACGATGTTTTAGCGTCTCTAAATTCAATTCAGACTAAACAAGAGGCTTCTGCTCCAAAAGTATCTTCATCTCGTGTTCCAATACTCCCTATAGTTTTTGGAACAACAATAATTGCCATTATTATAGTAGCATTAATAGGAATCGGTGGTTTTTCATTTTCTAATTCCAGAATAGATTCTGAAACTGCTATTATTTCAGAATCTCTTAATTTTCCAATTGAATTATTAAATGGAACAACAGTTTACCTTTCGAATTATTCAGGCAATCCTATTATTATTGATTTCATGGCAACATGGTGTAATCCTTGTAAAGATCAGTTAGAAGATTTGAAATTAGTAAAATCATCCCATCCTGATGTAATTATTATTTCAATAACTGTAGATTTGGTCAGTGACTCATTAGAGAAATTAAATAATTATGTCATAATTAACGGCATGACTTGGATCGTGGGCCGGGATATAAACCAGAAAGGTGCTCAGATCTATAATGTTGTATTCATTCCAACCATTGCGTTCATAAATTCAGCAGGGAAGCTTAAAGGCCAAGGGGTTGGACCACAAACCTATGAGACCTTAGTTTCTTGGATAAACCAAGGGTAGCCGTAGGAGAATCATAATGCTTTTTCAAGGTATAATAAGCTATGAACCCTCTTTAGGATTGTTTAACTTCTTTTTTAGTGGCTTATATGTTGCTCTTTCCCCCTGTCT
>JAEOUE010000130.1 GCA_016839515.1 Candidatus Hodarchaeum mangrovi | reverse complement strand
CTGGGTGAAATTCTTCATAGAATTCACTAAGAAGATCCTGTTGTGTTGAAAGGCCAATTTGAGCAATCCCCACTCGATATTTACTTTTCTGAGCATCAATTTGCTCTTTTAGATAGTCTTGATAGATCAGTTGGTATTTTTCTTGGAGATCCATTCTCGAAATCGGAAAGAATTGCCGTCCTAGATCTTGAATAAAACTTGCTTTCAGGGTTTCAACGATATAATCTTGAAGTTGAACTCCTTCAAGTCGCT
Source organism: Candidatus Hodarchaeum mangrovi (assembly GCA_016839515.1). Lineage (GTDB taxonomy): Archaea > Asgardarchaeota > Heimdallarchaeia > Hodarchaeales > Hodarchaeaceae > Hodarchaeum > Hodarchaeum mangrovi. The sequence continues at coordinate 14,820 of JAEOUE010000130.1, read as the reverse complement.
CCTTCAGAAGGGTTTTATCAGAATACTGGATTGCTTCACTATCGAATGCCTCTTGTTGCCGAATAATTTTTGATAATAAATAAGAAAGTCCTTTATCTTCTGCAGTATTTTGAGCTTGGGTAAGATACGCCTTCGCTTTTCGAATATCTCCTTCAATTAAACTCACTTTAGAACATAGGAGAAGAGCATCAATCTCAACAAATGGTGCATTCTTGGACCGACCTAAGTCGATCAGCATTTGAAATAAGATGTTAATTTCATTTAAAACTTCTACTTCCCCAGAAAATTTTAATTCAGCCACTAGCATATCACAATAATTCAGAATGGCAATAACTGTTAAGCTATGGTCCACCATTCTTTCATTTACTAGTTCATATAAGATTTTTTGAGCCTCTATTTTTCTAGTGAGTCGTGTACTTCGTTTCAAAATCAAGGCTTTCGCTAATCTAGTTTGAAAACGAATGAGGGAATTAGTTTCTCGCACATGAAATTTTTCTAATCTCTCAAGGTATTCCTTCGCTTGATTAATCAATTCTAATTCCAGGGTGACTAATACAAGCTGAAAAAGAGTTTCAGGATAAGCGAAAGTGTGTAGAGGAATATCATTTGTCGGTTGATTATCAACCCTATTCCATAAACGATGAGTAAAACTGTTTTGAAATTGTTGATAAGCCAATTTTAATTCCCTTAAAAGCATGTAAGCTTTTCCCAGCTTTAAATTAGTATCAATAGAACAATTTGAATCTTTTAATCCTCTAAAAATGCGGAAGCTTTGATGAAATTTTTCTATTGCTCCATGAACATCCCCATTAATCAGTAAAATATCTCCTAAGTTAAGGATGCTTTTTGCCATAAGATGCTGGTCACCAATTTCCTCAGCTAATCGAATACTATGTTGAAATTCATCCTTACTCTGTTGAAACTCTCCCTGACGATAGTAAACCTTTCCCAGAAGTAATCGTAACTCCCCCTCAAACCATTTGGCTTCAGTGTCATGAATTAGATTGATTCCCTTCTGTATTGCTTTATGAGCAGCTTCAAGATTACCTATAGAAAGATAATAGTCCCCAATTCGAATTAACGAAAAGACTAATTCACTTTTAATGCCTTCATTTTCAGAAAAAGCTAAAGCTTGCTCTGCGAATTTCTTAGATTCCTCTAAAAAGCCTTCAAAGAAATATATCCAACTAATAAAGTTCAGTGCCCGACCTGCTCCACGATAATCTCCAATTTCAGTAAAAAGATCATATGCTTGATGTTCAATATTTATGGCTAAATCTATTTCTCCAAAAAATAATTCAATGAGCAATCCTTTTATAAGTTTTAGTTCTGCAACCCAAATCTTCTCACTTTCCAGAAATGTTGGGTGTAATTCCTCAATCAAGTTTTCAGCCGTATTTAACTCTGTAAATGAATCTCTCCTAGGAGCAATAATAGTACTGGAATGTACCTTTACAATATGAGCTTTGAATTCATCTTCCAATTCAATGTTAGAAGGATCTTCAGTAAGTACTCGGTCCGCTAGTTGATAGGCGTCTTTAAATTGTCCTTGATAATAAAGAATTAAAGCTTTCAGGAGTTTACTACTATTTGATTTCTTTATTTCTTGATTTAGTTCCTGTAAAGCCTTTTTTAATTGTCCTTGTTTGAAGAATTCAATAGCTTCTGTTATTTCCATTAATTTTACCTTTTTTAATCTGTTTTGTCCGATTTTTCAATACTCTAGAATTAGAAAGAAGTAACTAAAAAGCTTTTCAATGAATTTTTTACTCAAATTTTCAATAGAGTAGAAAAAGGGGCTATTTTGGGTCACAGAAGTTCCTTTTGTAACTTACCTCTCCTAAATTACTGTATGACACTATCTAACATTTTCAGTAACACTACAACATTATTGGTATCAACAGAGTGGAAATATCTGACATCCAAAACTGAACATACATAATATAGCCTGTAACTTTGTTTAACTTACAAACTGGATGATCTTAGAAAATTTGCATAAAAAGCCTTCATTAACATTGGGTAGGCGAAAGTTTTTATATAAAATGTTATTTATTAATTAATTTAACATTGGATGGTGCATTTTATGGAGGGCTTCTTAGTGGTGCGCTCACCGCGCTCTTTCTGTACCTTACGTGGAGCGATTATTCAACCTCACCAGCAAGATGTTCCTGTTTTCAATAAGGATCTTAAATAAATAAATGAGTACCAAGGGCAACAAAATTAGATGTAATAATTATTTAAGCAATGAGACGAAGAAAGAAAAAAAGTCATAAAATTAAGAGTATAAAAATTAATGAAAGATTGTTGTAAGACAATTTGCTAATCAAAATGTGAGTTGTTTGGGGTCCCAAATCGAGCATTATTGGTTATATATCTTATGCTTTTTATTTATAGCTACCATTCAATCAATAAATGCTCACTCAGAATTTTTTTAAAATCCTAAAGGTCAGATCTCCCAATCAGAGACCACTTTTGAAATAGCAAATGATCAAATAGATTTTCGTATACTGTTCATTCTGTCTCGAAATAGTAGGAAATAATATTTGGCATGAGCAACCTGATTAAGATTAATAAGGATCGCTTATAATATAATAAAAACAAAGACAGATCATAAGAAAGAGGAGGGAAAGACGAGTTTATGTCTTCGTTTCCATTTCTGTGCAATGTACAAGAGATTAATACTGAGAATCAGGATGTTATATTCAAAACCTGGTCCAGATTGAGTCGTTGATGTCATTTCCGATAGAGTAATCTTGAATAACCACACATCTCCATCTATATTCCCTGTAATGACATATCCACCATCGGTTGTTTGGACTAATGCTTTGGCCGAATCCATTCCTCCAAATTCTTTTTCCCATTCTTTTTGACCATTAACATTCGTTTTCACTAATAAAGGACTCCAAACGCTACTGCCTACAGCTCCAATAGCATAACCGCCATCGATATTTTTTTTATTTTTTCCATCTACGCCAGAAAACCAGGACTGAAACAGCGAGTAGCAGTGGGACGACTTCCAATCCCGGAGCAGCAGGAGGAGGCGGGGAATCAGCAGTCTTCAAAAGCCACATGTCATTATTACCTGCACCGTATGAACCGGTCCATCCTGCGATGACTAGGTCTCCATCAGCAGCCTGGAGCAGATCACTACCGACATCGATTTCTTTTCCACCGAATATTTTTTCCCAAACCATCTTACCGTTAGCGTCTATCTTTATCAACCAGCAATCTATCAACCAAGAATCTTCTGCTTTCCCTGATCCTTCGATTGCAATATACCCCGTGAGGGCATATCCCCCGTCAGCTGTCTGGATCAATGAGAATACATTTCTTCCCCCGTAGGTGTAATTCCACAGGACTTGGCCAGTAACATCCATTTTCAGTAGCCATGCGCCTCCCCAATCCGCTTGCCCATAATATTCGGTATTCCCCGCGAGTACATAACCCCCATCAACCAGCTGAATCAAGAAAGGAATGGAATCAGTTTCTATTCCCCCGTAAGTATAATTCCACTGTGCTTGACCGTTAATGTCCGTTTTTACCAACCAGCCATCACGATTACCTGCACCGTACGACTCAGTATTCCCTGCAAGGACATACCCCCCATCAGCTGTTTGAACAACCGACCATAAATTATCATATTCTGTTCCTCCGTAGGTGGTATTCCATTCTACTTGACCGTTAACGTCCGTTTTTACCAACCAGCCATCAACATTACCTGCACCGTACGAATCAGTATTTCCTGTAAGGGCATACCCCCCATCAGCTGTTTGAATAAACGATCCTGGCCAATCAGCAAGTGCTCCTCCATAGGTGGTATTCCATTCTACTTGACCGTTAGCGTCCGTTTTTATTAGCCAGAAATCATTGTCACCCGCACCATATGATTTAGTGCCTCCGAAGAGTACAAATCCTCCATCAGCTGTTTGAATCAGGGTATCCGTGGCAAGATGACGAATACTATCAGTATTCATTCCTCCATAGGTGGTATTCCACTGTGCTTGACCGTTAGCGTCCGTTTTTACTAGCCATATGTCTTCATTACTGATATACCCATAGGTCCAACCGATAATGGCATACCCCCCATCACTTGTACCAATTATTGATCTTGCCCCGTCATTTGCTAATCCACCAAAGGTTTGATTCCACTCCATATTGAACATTATTGTTGACGTAGAATTTACGTTATTTCTTCCATTCGGTTCTCCTACAGCAAAATTATTCAAATTCTGGAAACCTAGGATTAATCCAATAAAACTTAGTAAAAGAACTATTTTTTTGATTGTATCAGTATTAAATGTACTTTTCATTTTTAATTCCTCAATTGTCTTTCTGTGGATTTTTAATAAAACGATTCATGAAAGATGATTTTTTTTTATAAAAGGACGTAGCACAAAGAACCAAGAGAATAGATAGAAAAGGAAACGAGGAAGCGAAATTAGAATCATTTGAAGGAGTTGATTCCTCTATTTCATAGCTCCAAAAAACTCCTGAACTAGACGAACCATAAATGCGACTCCATTCAATTGTCATATGTTTATCGAGCTTCATAACAAAAGCATCTCGTGAGACCCCATACTGACCTGGCATAGCTGATACATGACCCGCTAAGATAAATCCATCATCATTAGTTGGAACTACTGAGGAAAACTGAAAAGGATAGAAGGAATAATTCCATAAAAGCGATCCATTCTGATGGATATTTACTATCCATGAATCACCAATTGCTATCAAGGATGGATTGTACTTGGCTAGAAAATGCTCACTGAGCTGATCATTAAAACCTCCTAAATAGTCTTCAGGTAATGTTTGATTCCATAAGATAGTCCCAAATTCCAAGGAAATTTTTGAAATGAACAGTCTTCCTGTTGTAAAAACTCCTGCTAATAGAATATCTTCATCCTCCAATTGAAATAATGCTAACGGATATCCACCCATAGGTGAATGTTTATCAAATAATTGTACCCGCCAATCTGGTTCGAATAAGGTTCCATTCCACGTTTGAGTCCATTGGCTGACCCCTTGAGCATTCACTTTCTCCAATATTAAATTGGAGAAGAAAAAAGGGATTTCAGGATATTCGAAATTAATTTCATGAATAAGGAGATAGTCACCTTCTAAGGTTATGTACATATTTAAAATTTTATTACCAATGCCCTGTCCAGCTTTCAATTTAGTAAATAGATATTTTTTTGTCCAAGTAATCATCCCTTGAGCATCTACTTTCACTAGATAGTAATATTCCTCTTCATTTGGTTCAAAAAGATCAGCTGGAATTGGATCATAATGTTCTTCTAGGATGCAAATAAAGCCATTATCGGGAGTTTTTTGAACATAGCGTAATAGGTTGGAAACGAAATTGGTTACTTTGCTAAAATTTTGGATCCATTCAATATTCCCGAGTCCGTCCAATTTGACTAAAGACTCGCTAGTTTCACTATTATGGAATTTAGTCCATAAGATATTTCCGTAGGAATCTAATTGTATCGCTGATATTCCATGTACAGAAAATACGTTCGGACCAATGGTTTTTTCTCCCATGACAAAAGCCCCTTCGATGATAAATCCATCAGTAGTTGCTTGGAATAAGTTGTCTTTAAACCGACCCCAACGCCAAGTGTTATAAGTTTGCTCCCATTTAATCCCTCCTTTTCCATCAATTTTGGCTAGCCATAATCCTTCACTATCCGAAATACACGCACAAACAACTCCTCCATCCGATGTTTGAACTGCGTACGGGCCAGATATCGCTGGCCGATAATCTTTGTAGGTCTTCTCCCACAATCTATTGCCTGTTGCATCTGCTTTTGCAATAAAGATTTCCCAATTATTAGTGGGTCCCCACCAATCCCCTACCCAACCCGGGGATTTGGTAGATCCAACTAGGAAAAAGTCTCCCGTGGCTGTTTGGAAAAGATAATTTGCCTCATCATCCCCCTCCGCCCCAAAAGTTATATTCCATTCAACTTGTCCATAAGCGTCAGTTTTTACAAGCCATATATCAGTTTTTTCAGCCCCATAAGAACTAGTAGTGCCTGCAAAAGCGAACCCTCCATCCTGAGTCTGTATTGCACTTGTTGCCCAGTCCTCATCCACAGCAGATCCTGTGTAGACTCGTCTCCATAGTACAGTTCCATCTCTATCCACATTGATTACACATGCCTCTGTGGTTCCCTCTATCGAAATATAGCCTGCAAGAGCATAACTTCCCTCGGACATTTCGACTAAATTACTGAACACGCCAACATAACTTTGATTCCATTGCATAGTCCCATTGTCGTTAGTTTTTATCAACTGAGTACGTAGAGGTACTGCCATGCGATAACCAGTAAAAAGCAAGTCTCCGCTCTTAGTTTGCATTAAGTTTTGAATTTGATCAAGAAAATCCAGATCTTCCTCAAAAAGTCCATATAAATCGAATTCTCTTCTCCAGATTTCTTCCCCATCAGAATCAATTTTAATCATCAGTATTTGATATGTAGATGTCCATTTCCCAAATCCAGTGAAAATGATGCCATCTACAGTTTGAATAATCTTATTTGCTACTACATATCCTGGATGTCCAAATTCATTGTAATCTTTATTCCAAAGGACTTTTCCTTCCTCATCTATCTTAATTAAAATAACCCCTCCAGCGTAAGTTCTATATCCTGAAAGTTTTCCACCGAGGAGAACAAATCCATCGTCTATTTGAATTAAGGACTTTAATTGAATGGAAGAACTGAAAGTCTGATTCCATACCATATTTCCATTTTTATCAGTTCTTATTAATATAGGAATTGACCCCAAGCTTGTTGTTACCCCATTTCTTCCAACTATTGCAAACCCTCCATCTTCTAATTGGATTATCTCGGTAATCGTATTATTTTTATAAATAACCTCCCATAATTTGTTACCTTCCATATCGATTTTGAATAAACATATTTCCGAGTTTCTGTATTTGATAGTTTTGTCACCAGCAAGAACATATCCATCGAGAGTTTGAATTATATGATAAAGGTTCAAATCTGATCCAGTTTCGATCAGAGATTTTTTCCACTGAATCATACCTGAACTATTTGTTTTTACTAATAAATACTCAATACCTCCACAGGTTTCTGTTCGATAGATAAATATTAGACCCCCATCATTTGTTGCGACAAGATCAATGATTCTTGCTGTATATCCAATTAAATCTGATCTATCTGTTGGAGGGATGATCAGATTGATCGAAGACTGATCTGACCCATTTATTACACTAAATAAAAATATTGACAAGATTACAAGAGTTACAAAAGGTCCTTTTTTTGGCAGTACGATTTTTTTAGAAGTTGGAGGATGTTCAAGACACATAGGCTCCAATTTAGTAGCCGTGCTTCTTTTAGTCACCAGTTCCATATTTTTAAAGCATCTCCTCTAAAGTATTGAGTAATATCTCTATTAAATCTGTTGGTCGTAAACTTGGATTTTCAACCTCTATATTCCTTTCTTTAAACTCCTGAAGAATAATATCGCGACAGAAGGCAAATTTTTCACATTGAACACAACTTCCTTTATGATCGTACCACACTTGCACACCATTATCAGGGGAAAACGTGATATAGGCATTCACGTTAAATATATGACTGGTTCCGCGTGCATACCCAAGCTCTGGACTAATAACTTTGAGAGTGATCTTGTTCATACGTGCTGCGTTCTGTAACAATGCTTTAACACGGTTATTAGCCTCAGAAAGCGTTTTACTGACCATTCCAGGGGTAACATCTTTCTTTGCCGCAATTTCCCTTCCCGAGAATTGATTCCGGTTAAGGGACCAGAAATCGATTTGTGTTTTAGAGGGGTATTTCACTTTACGAGGATATGCAAACATAGTTTACAATCTTTGGTAAACTATTATATAAAGTTTACTATTTTTGGTAAAAAAATATTCTTGAACTCATTCATATAGCCAATGAAAAACTGTTTTCGACTTTAATCCCACATATGCCTCTGAACTTATTTCTGGTTCTGGTGAAAAAATCATAAACCAGTTAAATGGCGAAATCCTTCCAGAAACTGATTCTACAATATTCTTCAATACGAATATTAATTTGAATGTTGGTCAAATCAATTTTAGATAAGATCATTTATAGAAGAATTTTAGGTCTGATGTCTCGCTGTTATTCGTTGTTATTTGTGGGAATTTTTTTCCCCTTAATGTCATTTAACGTAGATTATACAGTATTCTGAATAAAGGAAAAAAGTCATTAAATGATTTGCCGAGAGGGTTCAACCTCACCAGAAAGATGTTCCTGTTTCCAATAAGGATCTTAAATAAATAAGTGAGTACCAAGGGCAGCTAAATTAGGTGTAATAATTATTTAAGCAATAAGACGAAGAAAGAAAAAAATGAGAAAAATTATTTTTCTCGTCCGAATTTAGCAAAAATAAATATTCCAGCGATAACAACGACTATACAATAACCAAACATAACAAAGAAATCAAAAATGACTATTTCACTGGTTATTTCTGCTCCTCGAAGAAAAATCGAGGTTATGGCGTCTGTAACATAATAGCTTGGAACTAGTTTTATTAACTCACTAGATATCGGTACAAACGTTCCAAAAAACATTTGAGGGAGAATGAATATGAAACTAATTCCCGTTGTTGCTCCTGGGGTTTTTGCCAATGTTGCTGCAATTAATCCAAATCCTACATTGCATAATACTAGTAATAATACTATAAGAAAAGCGAAAAATATTCTAATTGGATCTGTTCCGATATTAAATCCCATAAACCCAGCAGCTAAGAACACAATAGAAATCTGGATTATCCCTGTTAGCATATAAGCAATAGTACTACCAGTGATAACCTCCGCTGAGGTTGTTGGGGTTAATTGAATTCGTCTTAGAATCCCAGCAGTGCGTTCCTCAGTAAATCCTTCTGCGACAATTAAGATTAGAAAGATAGCTGCAAAGGCAAACATCCCTGGAGCCATAAAATCAAACTGGGTGTTATGTGAAGATTGAACTCCTAATGGGTTATCTAATGTTACAGGTTGAGCAACAGTCAATGCCTGTTCACCATACAGGGTTATCAAAAGGATTCGTTGAATCAATGGGGGTAATGCATTACTTACTATCAGAGACCCTTGATCAACAAACACTCCGATGGTAGAATTTTCCCATGTACTAGCATTTAATGGGTTTAACCAATAAGAATCCAGACTAATTCCAAAATTATCGGGAATTATAATAATTGCATCTATTTTTCCTTGTGATAAATCAACTTGAGCAGTGTTATTTGAATCATAAAGCATATTAATGAGTACTTCACTTGTAGAAAGGTTTCCTATAAATAAATTTGACCATGTCGAGTTATCTAAATCAACAATACCAATGGTGTATACAGTATCTCCAACGCCACTTCCTCCTCCAAATGCGAATCCAAATGCACCCGTTAATATAAGTGGAAATAAAAGGGCCATAAAGAGAGTCGCAGGAACCCTTATGAGTTTCTTCATATCTTTTTTAACAATTGCATTAATTCTTTGTATTTTCATCTTTTTCACCACTATTCTCTGATTTTTCGCCCCGTAATTTTGATAAAGACCTCTTCTAAGTCCTTTGCTTCATATTCTTGCATTAAAGCTTGTGGGGTATCAAGAGCAATCAAGGTTCCATGATCAATTATACCCACCCTATCACAAAGTGATTCTGCTTCTTCAATGTAATGGGTTGTTAATATAACAGTTTTTCCTTGACTTTTTAATTCCTTAATAAATTCCCAAGTAGCTCTTCTTGATTGTACATCCATGGCAACAGTTGGTTCATCTAAGAATGCGATTTCAGGATCATTAATAAGAGCCATAACCAAGCTTATCCTTCGAATCATCCCTCCACTATATTTCCCAGCTTGCCGGGTTGCACCTTCAACTAAACCTACCAATTCTAATAATTTGTCAGTCCGTTGTTTCAATAAATCTTTTGGCATCCCATGAAGATTACCAAAAAACTCTACATTTTCACGACCAGTAAGATATGGATAAAATGCAGGTTCTTGAGGACAAACACCGATCATTTCCCGAATTTTCTGGGGATTACTCCTAACATCATACCCTCCAATTATTGCTGTACCTGATGTTTGGTGTAATAACCCAGTCATAATATTGATCGTAGTAGATTTACCAGCCCCATTTGGTCCCAACAAACCAAACAACTCACCTGATTTAACTTCAAAACTCAAATCATCTACTGCTAGTAAATCACCAAATTTTTTAACTAGATTAGTTACTTTTATTCCATTTTGCTTCAATTAAATTATCTCCATTTTTCAATCCATTATTTTTCTATCATTTGAATTAACCACACTTAAAGACTTGATATTCAGAATGAAATAACTCTTCCATAAGTTGTTGAGATGGTTCGATTGAAATATTTTTTACAGCAAACCATATTCCTTCTTCAACTATAAAATCAAGGGTGAATCCTTTATCAAAAAGATGTAAAAGGTAGTGTAGATGATGTATATGTGTTTCCAATACAAGATGCATTTTGGTATTATCTTTCAGGGTTGGGATCTTTGCAGTTATGACTTCAACTTGAATAGAAATCTGTTTCGTTGAGGTATTTCCTGTAAAAAATATTCTAATCCAATCAGAATAAAATAACATCCTTGTTAGTTCATCTGGAGATCCTGATGCATTTTGAAACTGATTGAGATCTTTTTTAAGTTTAGAGTAGTGATCTTGAAGATTTATTATGTCCATTTCATTTTTAATCCTTGTTTTTGATTGTCACTGCACTTTAAAACTGATAAAAAACCTAGTTTAGGATTCGGTATCTATTTCTTTATCTAAACCATAAATCGCTAAACAAGAAATTCCTAATCCCAATACTAAGCTCATATCTGGTTGTGGGGTACCTTGTACTGCGGATACTATTGCTAAAACGATTGTTGAGACTCCCATTGCCAGCGGAAGTGCTAACAAAACATAATTCTGGATTTTAGACCAATTTGCTTTTTCACTCATTTTTTATCAATTCTTTAATTCTTTGGTTTTACAACCGTCTAAATCATTCTTTTTTACTAATTAATAGTATTGGGAGTAGGCATGTTCAGAATTGGGACGTATTCATCCGCTTTTAGTGCAAAAAAGTGAAATATTGAGGACAATTTTGAGCTAAAATTATCGAAAAGAAATCTGCCAAAATTTAAAGAGAAAAGTTCTATATACAGTTGGAATCTAAAAAAGGCAACTAAATGTTACACTTCTAGTGTACAAATTACGCAATGGTTGGAACAATTTTTCACTTGCTTGAATGCATTATTAGCTGATTTTTTGTTAGCTGAAAACTGAACTTCATAAGCTGAATTTGAGGCACATTTTCGAACTAAAAGGTTCATATTATTTAGCTGGAAATCCAGCCTCAGAAAGTATTTCTTTGAGTCTAAGTTGTTTTAGATCAGGAAATAGACGTGCAGGTTCTCCTAAATAAGTTATGATTGTTGTGAATTCGGTTTTTTGTCTTAGGATTTGATTAATTTCCTGTATTCTTCTTAAATCAGAAGTTAAAAAGATGGCAAACACTAATGGATTTGTTGCTGACAGAAGAGGAACAAAAAACTCCTCAGGGAAAGTTTTAGAAAGGTAAGTGAGTACTTCTCCTACATTTATCGCCTTTTCTTCCCAATGGATTCTAATCATTACTGTTATCCCAGTTCCTGCAGAAGGATTCATGTGTATACCAAAATGAACACCGCTCCCACTAATAAGTTCATTAATAGTATTACGCACCGTTCTAGAGGTAAGACCAGACTTTTTAGCAACCTCACTAATAGCCATTCTTGGATCTGATACCAAATATTGGAGAACTTTTTTCTCAGTAACAGAGAAATCTATTTTATTGCCTTTAAATAATATTAAGGGGTGTAGTTCAACATTGATAACACAAGGTATATTCCTAATTGAAGAACCTAATTCTGCTAACGATGAACTTCCTTGATAAACACCAATTATATTGTACATACTCCCTGTCAATTTTCCAATAGGTCCAGCAAGAGGGTTATTACCTATCGTTTCAATAAAACTTTCATCTTCAGTACCATCAGTTGTCACAATGGCCATGCAAGGTTCTGCATCAATCATAGCGTAAGTTAACTCAACAAAAAAACCTTCAATTACACCTAATGACAGTAATTTCATCACACGCTTTTTTATCGCATTAGCGGAAACATTATGCTTTTGGGCCATTCCTTGATACGTAACACGACAATTATCACTAAGATCTAATAGGATTTGTCGATCTAATCCATCCATTTAGCTACACAACTCGAATTATGTGAATTTAAACCATCTTTATTCTATTTTTTTGGGTCGTTAATTTATATTCTAATTCATGAAAATTATAAGGTTATAAAACAATGACTCAAATAATATTGTGAGGAAAAAAAGCCATTAAATGATTTGCCGAGAAGGTTCAACCTCACCAGAAAGATGTTCCTGTTTCCAATAAGGATCTTTAATAAATAAATGGGCACCATGGGCGGCTAACGCTCCTTGAGCAGCAGCCACTGCAGCTAATTGATAGGGAGTAACAATATCACCAGCAGCAAAAATTCCCTCCACATTAGTACGCATTAAATCATCAACTTGTAAAAATTTACCTCGAAAAGATAACCCTAAATCGGAAAAAATCTCAGTATTGGGTCGTAACCCAACAGCAAGGATAATTTTACTGACATCTAGCCGACGAAGCTCATGAGTCACTACATCCTCAAGAATAGCAAACTCAACCCGTTGTCCCCCGCCAATTTCAACAAGATTTATATTGGTTAGAATAGTAGCCATATTTTCTGATTTAACCTTGGCCAGATTCGTCTCGGAAGCACGGAATTCCGCTTTACGATGGACCAAATAAATGGATTTGGCAATATTTTGAAGATCAAGAACTGCATCAATAGCAGTATCACCACCCCCAACTACAAGAACATTCTCATCACGAAAAATCCGAGGTTCCGTAACATAAGGATAAACCCCTCGATCCTTCTTGGAAAATTTAGTCTCACCAGGAACACCAAGCTCATTAGGCGTCATCCCAGTCGCAATAATAATAGCTTTGGAAGAATAGGAAAGCCCGTCAATAGTCTCAACCTGTAAATTAGAGAGAATTCTAACAATTCGTTCTTTAATAAGCAAAACACCATGATCAGCAGCTTGTCGAACCCATTCGGAGACAAGATGATCAGCACGAATACGAGGGGTTCCAGGATAATTGTAAATTTTCTTATAGGGATAAATAGTACTTAATAAACCACCCCAACTACCCCCTTCAAAAACTGCAGTCTTCAAACCCTTGATAGAGGCGACAATACCAGCGGATAACCCTGCAGGACCACCACCCACCACAATAACATCAAAAGAGTTCAAATTATCACCAAACATTCATTAAGACAATATCACTTATCCAAGGAATACTATTCGCCCAAATCTTTTCAAGTTATTTCTCATAATTTCGCAAAAAAGCACCCCCCATAGAAATGAAAGAAGGAGTCTCATCTAGAACAGTAAATTATTACATCAAAAGACTAAAAGAAGAAAAAAAGGACAAAAAGAGAGATTAGTCACAAGAAAGCACTGAAAAACCATTTGGGAAATGAGGAATAAAAAAAAGAGAATCCTACCAGTACCTTGAAGCCTGTTACGCAATCAAAAAAAAGTCGCAGAAAAAGTATTGAAGATAGAAATACGAAGCTATGAGAAAAAAGTAAAATGACCTTACGAAGGAAAAGCAAAAATATTGATATTACACAAAATACCCAGCTCTACCAACTCATGAAAATTTAAAAGGCATTCAAGATGCAGCTAGGTTTGCCCCCAAAAAAAAGGGTAAGCGCTCATTCGAAAAAAAACCCTCGTAGAAAAACAAAACGAACAAATAACCAAATAAGGTGAAAAGTTCGAGAGGTAAGATTTATATAAGCGATTGAGATAAGCTAAATACGGGCTTAGAAGACCCTTTCTGAGGCCCGCTAATGATTAAACCACCAGCGTGTGGGTGAGCAAACGACTGGTGAACTAATTAATTAAATCCTGTGCGACAGCACACGGCTCACAGCCAACCAGCGGTTAGGAAACGTTATCCCTAAAACGTGGGTCAAGCGTAGCTGGAATCCCCAGTAAAAAAAGAAACAATCTGGGCAGTGCGGTGAAAATCGGACTGGGCAACGGTGAGGTCGTCCTGGCGACAGGAATCTGGAAACAGATAGACTCTTTTAGATGATCAACCACTCGACCGACGTCCAAACAGCGTAGAGACAAAAGATCAGAAGCGTAATGAGAAACATACAAGTCCAATCCAAATTGATGAAGGAACAATTCAATCTTCAGGAAAGAAGGTTCGAAAAAACTTCCGCAACCTACACCAAAGTAGGTAGCAAATAATTCCTGTTCTCAAAGAAAGAACAAACTTCCGTGTAACTCCGTTTGATCCTGACGGAGCCCACTGCTATCGGATTAGGATTAAGTCATGCAAGTCAAGGCGGGCTTGTCTCGCCTGGCGAACTGCTCCGTAACACGTAGGTAATCTACCTTGTGGTCAGGGATACCCCCGGGAAACTGGGCCTAAACCCTGATAAATGTGTTTTCCTGGAATGGCTACACATCCAAAGGAAACGCCACAGGATGAGCCTGCGTCCGATTATGCTTGTTGGCGGTGTCTTGGACCACCAAGGCGACGATCGGTACGGGCCATGAGAGTGGTAGCCCGGAGATGGCCACTGAGACAACGGGCCAGGCCCTATGGGGTGCAGCAGGCGCGAAAACTGGCCAATGCGCGAAAGCGTGAGCCGGCTAATCCGAGT
>JAEOUE010000129.1 GCA_016839515.1 Candidatus Hodarchaeum mangrovi | reverse complement strand
AGTCCATTTCTGTCAATTCAAAGCTCATATTACCACTAATTAGCATATTGTAAAAAAGCTATATAACGTTTCTTGTAATATTCAAAAAGAGGAATACTTTTAAATACACAATCAAAATTCTAATCAAGATTCTTGGAGAACTTATTATGTCTGAAGAAGTAGTACGCATTGAAGAAAAAATTTTAAATGAAGTTAGAGAAATGTTTAATGACTTAACCTCTGAAGTAACACTACATATGTTCACAAAGAGTGGTCACTGTTTATTATGTAATGAAACCCTATCATTAGTAAAACAAGTGGCAAAACAATCAGATAAAATAAAACTTGAACACTGTGAATGTGATATAACAAGCGAAAAAGCTCAGGAATGGAAGATAAAACGACATCCCGCTGTTGCTGTTGAAGGAAAAGGAAAAGGGTTAGTTCGCTTTTATGGTATACCATCAGGATATGAATTTGGTACTTTAATAGAAACAATTCTGTTAGCTGGACAAGAAGATCGTATAAAACTTGATCCGACTGTAATAGAAGAAGTAGAAAATCTTGATAAACCTGTTCATCTCCAAGTATTTGTAACACCAACATGTCCATACTGTCCACGGGCTGTATTAACGGCATTTCAATTTGCGATGCTCAATGAAAATATCATTGCTGATATGATCGAAGCTACTGAATTTCAAGAACTTTCCATGAAATACAGAGTACAGGGTGTTCCAAAGACTATTGTAAATGATGAATGGGATATTGTAGGAGCTGTACCAGAAAGAATGTTATTGGAAAAAATAAAAGAGGCAGTTTCATAAACCTCTTCCCTTTATATTCTAAAAGTGATTGCCCATGATTGAAAGAATTACCAAGGAATTCTATGAAACAGGACTTACATTTGAAGAGTTCGTTAGAGAAGGAACAACTGATGAAAAAGATCGAATGATGTTATATTATCGAAAAAGCGAGAGGAAATTTGAAAAGCATGAATTTCAAATTGATAACAAGAACCAAATCAATTTATTAGTTGTTGCAGCAACTTGGTGTTGGGATACTCAAACAAATATTCCAATTCTCGCAAAAATTGCTGAAAATAGTCCAAATATTTCGATGAAGATTTTTAATAAAAATAAATATCCATTTCTCATTACTCAGGTTAATGGAGGAGAAAAAGTGCCTCAAGTATTAGTATTTACCAAGGATTTCTACTATATAGATCGTTGGGTTGAACGAACTACAAAAGCATATCAATTATATGGACAACTTCGAGAGGAACTAGGATGGAAAATTGACAAGAGTGATTTTTCAAAAGAATTTAGAAAAAAATACCTGAAAATCCAAAAAGAAATAGAAGAGTCTTTTATTGAAGAAATTCGTCGAATCTTAATACGAGCAGATGCTATACAAATGTCTACTTTAAGATTTGCAGAAGAAATTTGTTAGACTCTCCCTCATATATTAATCAATAAAACATCTTATTTTCAGGGAGAAGAGTGTTTTTCCTTGAATTCTCATAATTTGGGTTGATAAAAAAAAATTATCCCCATTCCATAAGGTAAAACATCTTTCTATTGAGTTGCTGTTGTAATTCGACAATTTTTTACCCTTATAGTTGGAATAAATGTAGGGACTTCGACTTCCCACCATTTCACTTGAACACGATCCTTTCCCATTGCATCGATATTTGCAAATTGACGCAATAGATTATCGCTAATTCTAAAATTTTTAATAGGAACCCCGAGCTCGCCATTCTCGACTAAAAACGAGGCATCACGAGGGATTGTACTATAATCAGTCGAAATTCTACTTGTATAGCGTGTATACCAATTACAGCTTACAAAAACTGTAGGATTCTCACTTTGAAGAAGTTCCTCCAAAGAATGATCTCCATTATTGAATATTCTGTTTGTGGGAGTTGGAGCCAGAAATTTACTTCCAATACCAATATCCAACAAATTACTGTTACCTGTAGTTTGTCCACCCATTATTTTTGATGTTGAAGTATTATGTATTAAATTAACTAGTACTCCATCTTTTATTATAGGGGTATTTTGATGAGGTGTACCTTCAATATCAAATTGTTCTGAAGCTAATCCGTCCTTAAACAAGCCGTTATCATCTACATTAACAAATTCTGGTGCTAATTTTTCGCCCATATTGTCTCCCAATGCACTCAATCCCATCATAATTGCAACAGGATTAGCCATATCTGGGATTATTCCAAGAAGATTAGCAGCAACAGTAGGAGTCATAACTATGTCATAGATTCCCGGTTTAGCCTGAACTGCATTCTTATGTAATTTGGAAAAAGTTCCAGCGCGAGTCGCAGCCATTAAAAGTTCTTTTTCTGCCATACTGGGGATTCGACCACAGGATAAACCCTGACCAGAAGCATCTAATTCATCTTGAAACGCTCGTACAGTTAAATTAAAAAAAGTTGTTTCATCCTGTCCATATGGACCCAATGAACTCTTTAAAATGCTGTATGTCTCCCCAAACAAGTATGAACCAGCTACACGTGTGGCACCTGCTTCACAGGCAGCATTAATACATGCAATGATATGTTCAGGTGCTTTTTCACGATATTGATCAATAGTTGAATCATAACCTCCTATTATTACTGGATAGCTTGGAACTGTGTTTTCCTCTACTCCTTGAAAAAACGGACTTGGAGACATCTTACGAGCAAATTCTGCCAACGATTTAATTTGATTTTTAATATAAGCTTCATTGGAAGGAGAAAATTCACCTGTCGCAACAAAATTTTTATCAACAACAAGAAAGACTTCGAGAACATTTGTATGCCACTGTTTGTTAATATCAATATTATTCTGAGAAAAACGAATCTGGTTATGTATTTTCTCCAATCCACGAACAATAACCACATCAAGTCCTAGTTTTTCCCCAAATTCCACAGCTTTTTCAACATAAGAATGTAGTGATTCACTCATGATTTTTCACCTATCCTAACCTGATCCCTCGCATACGTATCATTCCACCCCCTGCATGAACTGGAACTCCTTGGCCAGGGTCACTCTTGCCACAAATTCCAGGAAAATCAAAGTTTAAATCCTTCGATACGCCATCAATGGATGAAAAAAGTCCGATTGAAGTAAGCTCCATGACAGGTCTTCTTATCATTTTCTCAGTGATTTCTCCTTTTTTAATTTCATAACATTCAAAGCCTACATATTTTGATTGGTATCTTCTATCATCTATATTCCATTCCGTGAATGATAACATATAGACCCCAGAGGACACGTCCTCTATTAATTCTTCAGGAGTGAAATTGCCAGGTTTCATAAAAGTATTTGCCATTCGAATAATTGGTTCACGGTTATAATCAGCTGCCCGAGCTGCTGCATTAGAAGCTAATCCAAATTTCACACCAAATTCTCGATTTAATAGGGGTTCATTTATAACCCCTTTCTTGACCAAAACTCTTTCTCGCGCTTTAACACCCTCATCATCATATAAATAATAACCGCCTGTTTCAGGAATGGTAGGATCTTCAAGAATAGTCACATATTCAGATCCTACTCGAGATTCTCTAAGTTTTAAATCACGCCAGAAACTCTCTCCAGCCTGAGCCCCCTCACGACCTTTAATTCGATCTCCTTCGGATGGATGTCCACAATTCTCATGACATATAATACCGACAACCTCAGGTCCTACAACGAAGTCGGTTTTTCCTGTTAATTTATGGTCTGATTGAGCTGCAACTTTAGCAATACGTGTACAATAATTTTCATATTCTTTTAACCAAGTTTTAGTTCCTTCCCAGCCTGTACTTCGTGTTAAGTCAACCATCTTCTGTTCAGAGTCTAACAATCCTTTAGCTGTTAATATTCCGAAGAATTTCAACATAGATAAGGATGCATCAATTTTTGTACCCTCAGAAGTAATAATATATTTATTTAATTCCTGAGCTTCGAAAATATTTGCCCTAGTGCTAATATTTTGGCTTTCGGCTACTTTATCCATCTCAACAAGAAGGTCTAGCATTCTATCAGTAGTTACATCAGAAATTTTCTCTTTTACTGGAATCCCCCATTTTGCTACATTCGATACTGGACTCCCAAAATTGATTTTATCTTTTGGATTAGATGTTCGCGCCATTTTAATGCCTGTGTCAATAGCTTTCTTGATAGTCTTACGGTTGAATATATCATCAACTGAAACAAAAGCTAATCCTCCGTTAACTAGGACACGAAAACCAATACCTTGCCAAGGAAGAGTAGAACCACTTAGAATATTCCCATTTTGAAGGAAAAAAACAGTTCTTATGCCATCAATTAATCTTGCTTCAGCATATTGAACATCATTCTGCTGTGCATATTCTAATCCAAAATCTGCTTGATCTATGCTAGCTTCGGTCATATTCATCATCTTATTTAATGAAATTTAGCATAAAATTAAATATGGTTTTTTAAAAAATGTTTCAATAAATATATGTTGAGATCAAATTATTTGAAATTAGAGCTAAGAGCTTTGTTAGAAACCTATAATGAATTTATAAAATAGAAATTGGTGTCAAAATGTCTTTATTTCTATTCGATATATTATTAGCGATCTTGATTGGCATATTTACGGGAATCGTTCTCCAAAGGGGTCGAGTATGTTCAAATACTGCCTTTCGTAATTTACTCATAATCAATAATAAAGAAATAGCATTTGTATTCCTTATTGCTGTTTTAATTGAAATTATTGGTTATCAAATTTTAGTATTTATTCCTAATTTTTCTTTCCAGTCAAATCCAATCCCTTTTTCTATTCTCTTAGTACCAATTGGAGGATTCATCTTTGGATTGGGTACAGTTTTTGCTGGAGGATGTGCAGGAGGTACATGTTATAGAATAGGAGAAGGATCCATAAAATCATTCTTAGCTTTCATTGGTTTTGCCTTTGGAATTGGATTAAGCATTATCGATCCTTTTAATTCTATAATTACTGATATTCGGATAAAATCAATTTGGATAAATAATGAAGGTGTTCCAAGCCTTGAAAACTTTTTCCCTAGGGAAATCTGGACATTCACTGCAATTTTAATTCTTTTAGGGATTTTTTTGTACATAAGACAAACAAAAAGTCAACTAAATCATCTACTTCCTAAATGGAGTCCAATTATGTCTGGTACGCTTCTTGGTATCCTCGGAACAGCTGCACGTGCTTCATCCACTCTTGCGAATAGAAATTTTGGATTTTCAACAACAGATGGAATTGGAGAAGTTGTCAAATTCAGCTTTGGAATTATTAATCTTTTACCCCTTGAAGGCCTTGGATGGGCAGGAATATTCGTAATTGGTTTAATACTAGGATCCTTTATTTCTTCTGTTGAATTAAAAGAATTTAGGTTAAAAATTCCAAATCTTATAGAAATTGGACGATATTTGGGAGGAGGATTCCTTCTAGGTTTAGGTGCAATATTGGCATTAGGATGCAATTTCGGTCATATTTTAGGAGGTATTCCAGAATTAGGTATATCTTCAATAGTCGCACTTATATTTATGATACTAGGTAATTGGAGCGGATCCTATCTTATTTATATACGATTTAAACAAATGCTTCCACAATCAACTCCACAAATATCTAAAAATTAATAATGGTAATAAATCGTGATAAAACCTCTTTCTAATCTTCATATAATTATTCCTGCTAGAAATGAGGAGCATTCACTACCCAAATTAATTCCTCAATTGAAAAAGACTATAAAAAATATCTTAATAGTTGATAATAATTCGATAGATGATACTTTCAGAATCGCTAAAGAAGCAGGAGTAGATGTAATCAGAGAAACTAAAGTGGGTTATGGATCAGCATGTCTAGCAGGCATAAGATACCTTAATCAACTTAGTCAAAAACCAAAGTTTGTTTGCTTCTTTGATGGAGATGGTCAAAGCCATATAAACGACATAAAAAGGGTAGCGACACCTGTTTTATCAAATGTAACCGTATACTGTCAAGGATCAAGGATGATTCCATTGAAATCTAAAAAATCGCTTACTCCTCTTGCACAAGTTGCTAATAAGATTTTTTCTATTATTTTATTATTATCCTTTCAACAAAAAATAACTGATTTAGGTCCATTGAGAGTAATGACTTGGGAATTCTTGAAATCATTAGAAATGAAATCGAAAGGGTATGGGTGGACAATTGAAATGTCATCTAAACTTCTCAAGATGAGAGTTCCTCATCTAGAAATTCCTGTTCAATATCACCAACGCAAAGAAGGGAAAAGTAAGATATCTGGTCAAATGAGCACATCAATAAAGGCTGCTATTGCTATGCTATTAACTTATTTAAAAGTTATATTTTTTTGGAAACCAAACAAAATTAAATAATATAGGGAATTTTAGCAGGTTCAACATCAAGAAGTCGCAAATAAACAAGCAATTGGCCCCGATGTTGAATACTATGTTCAAGCATCTCAAGTAGGATTTCAAATCCCGAAGCAGGTCTATTAAATTCACTGAAGTGTTCTTCAAGGAGTGAAGGAGATAAATCATTTAAGTAACTTCTTACACGGCTTGAAACGGATCTATATAACTCTTGAATGTCTTTAGATGAGGGATAAGAATCTAAATCATATGGTAAAACTTCCCAGACCTTGCTAGTTAAACCTCTAGAGTAGTACTCTAAGGATCGGATCATATGCAAGACAATTTCTCCGAATTTTCTTCCATTTTCAACAGGTTGGCTTGTAATATCAATTGTTGTTAATTGATCTATTATTAATGCCGTTTCATCAAGATGTCTGTTAATCGCTGATTTTAAAAATGAAAGCATTGGTTTAGAATCTCCGTCTTTAGATTAAATTCTATATATAATTCTTAAAAATCTTTACTTATAGAAATCATAACAAATCTATTTACCAATTTAGGTGTTAATATTGAAAAGTGGAAAAACTCTAGGGATTATAATCTTTACAAAAGTTCCTCAACCTGGATTTGTAAAAACAAGACTTGTACATAAAGATTTAAACTCCCAATTCAATTCAAAACTTCAAGAAGCCATGTTAAAAGATACTCTTCTTAACATACATTCATTTGTAAACGAAACAGTTGTAATCCTAGCATTTTATCCTCGTGAAAAAAGGAAAATCCTTCAGGAAAGAATTATTAAGCCTCTTAATCAAATTTATCCTGAATTCATTAATAGAATCAAAATTATTCCACAAGAAGGGGAGGATATTGGATCTCGTTTCGCATTTTCTTTTAATTATGCATTCAAATGTTTAAAACTTAGATCAGCTATAATAATAGGATCAGATACTCCACATCTTCAACCTAACATTATTTCTTCTGCTTTCAAAATTTTACAAGAAAATTTCAAGAATTCGGTAATTGGTCCTTCTCAAAACGGAGGATTTTACCTTCTAGGGATTAATGAAAGTAATTCTCTTTCATTAGATAAAATTTTTACGTATTACACAACATATAACGAGCTAGGGAATGCTATAGATCTTTTAATTCGAGAAACAGAAGTTTATATTCTCCCTGAGGTAACAGATATTGATTGTTTTGAGAATCTGAAATCCGTAAGAGAATTGATCCATCTTTATTCAATTGCGTCAAGCGTAAGGAAGAATTATTATTTTCCTAGTTACACGTACGAAGTGATCAACTCACTTCCTTTAAAAATTTGGAGAGAAGGTATGGAATAATGTCATTGATTCTCTTGATTGAGGAGATTGGATGTTAAATCATCTAGGACTTACACTTTGGATAATTAGTGGTATTTTTTTCTTTTTTAGCACATTATACTATTTTTTAGAACTGATACCTGCTTATATTAAACACCGAAAAGTCTACCTTAATCCAATAATATTAACAGATCATGAATTAAAAGATCGGTTTAAAAATACTCATCATAAATTTCCCAGAATAAAATTTCAAATCACAACCAGAGGAAATGAAGTACATGTAGTTAAGAGAGGAATTAAGAGTATTTTTGAAGTTTCAAAATCAAATCTTCTATTTAAAAACCACTTTGAACTACTCATTGTTACTGAAGAATATTCAGAAAAGGAGATTTTTTGTCGATACTTTGATGAACTTGGTATCGAATTTCCATCTGAAACAATCATTGTCCCTTCTAATTATAAAACAAAAAATAATACTTATTATAAGGCTCGTAGTCTTCAATATTCTATTGAGTATCGAAAATCGAAAAAATCATCTATTAATAACCATCCAACTTATATCTTTTATTTTGACGCGGAATCGACGATAGATGATATTGAATTTAGGCGAGTATTACAAACTGTAATAAATAGTCCAAATAAACGAATTCTTGAAGGACCCATTGTTTATCCACATCGATATTTTGAATCAAATCTAATAAGTCGTCAAATGGAAGCATCTAGACCCTTCAATTGTCATCATTGTGTTCAGGTCATGAATTACCCCCCGCCACTGCATTTACATGGATCTAATCTACTTATAGAGGAGAAAGTTATAGAAGAAATCGGTTGGGATTATGGAACGATAGCAAACAAACCTTTACTTGCTGAAGACCTAATATTTGGATTAATTGCTTATTCTAAGTACGGGGGAGAGGTATTTGGTTGGCATGGGGGTAGATTATTTG
The DNA here is from genome assembly GCA_016839515.1 of Candidatus Hodarchaeum mangrovi. Taxonomy (GTDB): domain Archaea; phylum Asgardarchaeota; class Heimdallarchaeia; order Hodarchaeales; family Hodarchaeaceae; genus Hodarchaeum; species Hodarchaeum mangrovi. The sequence continues at coordinate 21,913 of JAEOUE010000129.1, read as the reverse complement.
AACAACCACCACTTACCATAAAGTCTTCAGTGAAAGCAAGAATAAGATGGATAACGGGAACTTGGCAAGCATTAAAACTTCTGAGAACTCGAGAAGAATACAAATCCTTAATATGGAAAAAAAAGATGAAAATTCAATTTCGTATCCGATTAAGGATCATTACTCATTCATTAAGTTTTTTTGCCGCTATTTTTGTCATATTCAATGGAGTGGTATTTTTATTTCCTTCCTTCTTTGCTTTTCTAAGTGTAGATCAAATTATGTCCTCCTCCTCCTTTCAAGTCTTCCAGTTTTTTTTAACAAGGTTCATTTTTCTACCTGGTACATTATTCTGGATCTTTGGGATCATTATTGGCTCATCAAAAAACCTTGAGGTCATTCCGAATTTAAGTAGGTCAGCTAAATTTTTTGAACAAATAAAACTTCTTTTGGTAACCCCATTGGCGGGAACCATTGAATCATTTTCGGCCCTCTATGCGACAATTAGATGGATTATTGGCAAACCACACATTTCGTGGGCTGTAACGAAAAAGTAGGAATGAAGCATGATAGAAATCGCTAGTAGTGAAAAAAAAGCTATAAATCTTCTAATCATTGGAATTTCATTTCTCTTCTCGTTTCTCTTACTTATCAGTCTTACTCATCTAAATCGAAGCTCCAATAAATTACAGTCTTTATTCTTAATACCATTTGGATTCTACTTATTAGGAATTTATGTCTCTAAAACTGTTCAGATTGAACAGAGAAAATACCTATTTACTATTATTTTAATTGCTCTGCTAGTTCAAATTTCCTTACTTCTCACAGAAATCTCACTATCAGATGATATATATCGTTTTTTTCTTGAAGGATGGGCGGTTAATCAAGGATTAAATCCCTATCACACACCAATAGGGAATCTAAGCTCAATTTTGCCAAATCCTGAATTATTGGAGAAAGCAAATCATATTAATGTTACTTCTCCATATCCTCCTTTAGCATTACTTATTTTTGCGATTTTATCTTTTTTCACCGAATCTATCAATATTTTCCGATTAACCTTCTCAGGAGCTTTTCTCCTATCAATTATTGCCATGTATAAAATTCTCCCTCTTAATCATCAATGGAAAATAATAATCTACGCATGGAATCCACTTCTTCATATGGAAACTGCAAATGGAGTACACTTTGAACCATTAATTATTTTACCAATTATAGTTGCTGTATGGGCTTTAGAAAGAGAACATAAGTCATTTGCATCTATTCTTTTTTTACTAGCGTTTCTATTAAAATATTTTGCCATCTTCTTATTTCCAATCTTCTGGAAAAGATTAGACAATGTTGGGAGGGGGATAATCATAATAGGAAGTATTTTTTACATTTTATGGGCTTTAATTGATCCTCAGCTTTATACTGGACTACTTGTCTATGCCACAGATTGGTATTTCAATGCAAGCATTTTCTGGATTATTTTTCAATTGAATATGGATATTCAAACCTCAAAAATTATTGCAGGACTTATATTTTTAATATTAATCTTTCTCCTAACAAAACAAGCAAATAAAAGTACGATATTACCTTATAAACAGGCTTATTTAATAATTGGTGCATTTATTTTACTGCAACCAACATTTCATCCTTGGTATATTTTTTGGATTTTTCCTTTCATTCTTTTAGATAATGAAAAGATTAATTTGAGTTGGATAATCCTTACAGGGTCGCTTATCCTATCCTACCATGTTTATATCCAATTTGATTCTCTTAATATATGGTTAGAAAATGATTGGATTCGTATTCTAGAATTTGTACCATTCTATGTTATATTAATTGGGGAACATTGGAGATGGTTTACTAATAAAATACATTTAATCTTTCGGAAATTTAATCAAAGTCCTTATTTAATGGGAAATTAAGATGAAATACTTGAGAATAAAACTAATTAAAAAAATGGGAAAATGTCCACATAATGTTGGTGATGAATGGACCCTCCCATATGCTTTGATGAGACCAGAAGGTTTATGTAATGACGCGCATTATGCTATGACCCCTTATCTTTCAATGGCAGCATCTGGAGGACAATCTTGGGAAGAAGATGGTGTTTGGAGGATACATTGCCCCTCTAAGACAGGAGTGATCTTCGAAATTACTCCAATTAATGAGAAGAATCATAAATGGCCAGAGGATTCCTCTTGGGCAAAGAAAAGATAATAGGAAGTAAAAAAATCTCATTGAAGTTTAAATCACGAAAAGCATGACTTTTTGAGGTATCTTTTCTTTCAACCAAAAATCAATTCCGTACCACTTTCCTGCACTGACTAATGCACATGTAATAAATCCAATAAACAATAATCCATATGTCCAAGGCCAATCCACTCCCAAAGCACCTAGTGCAAGAATTATGGTTGATCCAGCACCAATAAGAGAGCCTAAACGAGTAAAAATCCCAAACATTAAGCTGAGAGAAATAAATAGTTCTAAAAAAAACCAAGTTAGACCAAAAAGCGATGCATTGGGAAAGACAATATTCCTGATTACTGAATCAAAGGGAGTGATTACATGATCAGGATGATCAATAAAGTAACTAACCGTATCAATAAAGCCTGAACGAGAAAATGCTCCTTTCGCTAAGTTACTTAACCATGTTGTAAAAAATGACATACCTAGAGTAAAACGAATTAAAACTAAATATCCTCCAGAGATTTTTTCTTCATGCATTTCATGTATTATTTTTCTTGACATTTTGATTCCTCAAACAATATCCATTTTTATTCTTTTAAATCGAAAAAAACTCTTAAAACTTTTCTTTCTGGTTCCTAATACTCCTATATTAATTTCTTTAATAAATTTGGCAGATTTTTATCTATTAACTTACTATCTACCCCAAAATAAATTCCAGGATGTGTAAAAAGCAGAAGAAATAGCGTAACAAGAGCCACAGACCATGGAATAACTAAATCTATCAGAGAGATTCCTACACCGGCCATACCAATTGCAAATCCAATAAATGTGGCCAAAAATGCTCCACCACGAGCTAATGTTCCTGTTAACAGACTAATAGAAGCTAAAAACTCAATAATGACTATGAATAAGAAAACCAAAAACCAATTTGTAACAGCTATCTGCATTATTATATCAGGGATTAATGGGAGACCCTGTGACATCTCAGTAACTCGTGCTTCAAAATTTCCGAAGTTAGGTAATAAAATCCTCCTCAATACTGTCCCAAACCAGATAATTCCTGTAATGCTTCTTAAAAGCACGATTAACTTCATGTTTTTACTTATTCTTGAGTTTATGAGAGGCATTTCTATCACGCTTAACATAATTCGAAGATGAAGCTTTTAAAAATCTATCATTCTGAACTAACATAATCTTACATTTGGTTAAAAAGTCGGAAGTATCTAGTCAATGAGTTATAATTATGATTTCACAGTAAAAGATGTATCCGACGCATATGATGGAGCAGTTGGTACTTTATGGGAGTTTCTAATGGGAGAACACATCCATGTGGGAGGGGAAAAGGAAACAATTAGGCTAGCTGATAAACTTGGCATTAGAGAGAACAATTATGTTTTGGATGTATGTTCAGCTTTAGGTGGACCAGCAAGATATTTAGCAAAGAGGTATAAAGCGAAAGTATTAGGTATAGATATTACTGGTACAATGTTGAAAAAAGCAATAGAACGAACAGCTATTGCTGGTCTTGCTGATAGGATTGAATATCGAAGAGGAAATGCTCTTGATCTTCCTGTAAAAAGTAATTTAATGGACTTTGTTTGGGGCCAGGATGCTTGGTGTTATGTTACTAGTAAACCTCGTTTAATTTCTGAAGTAGCTCGAGTCTGTAAAAGAGGGGGAAAAATTGGATTTACCGATTGGATTTTGGGAAAAACTTCCTTTAGTACAAAGAGCGAAGCTGATTCCTTATTTGAGTTTATGATCTTTCCAAATCTTGAGACAATGCAAGGTTATAGTAATTTATTAGAGATTAATGGGTGTAAGCTAATTGAGGCTGAAGATTTACAAAATGATTTTGCTAGTCATCTGAAGTTTTATTTAAAAAAGATTGATGACTTAAAAGATACAATATTAAAGATGTTTGGAGAAGAAATGTATAATATTACTAGAACAGGAGTAAAAGGTTGGGCTCAAGCAGCTAAGGAAGGAAAAGTAAGTCGGGGACTTTGGATAGCAAAAAAACTCTAACGGTGAAAAAATGCTGGGTGATGAACCTAATTCGGCCTTTTTACATGGAGGGATGGCAAGTGAGGCAAAAATTCAGAAAGAATACTTCGAAAAAGGACTTATCTATACTCTTCAAATAGAATCAACTTTAAAATGCTCCCAAGGATGTTCTTATTGCTATGCTCGATCGACTCCAGAAAGTCCAGAACTTCTTCCAACCAAAGACATTAAAAAAATTTTACAAGATGCTGAACAAATAAAAGTTCGATGCATTGATTGGTTAGGCGGTGATCCTTTAGTTAGAGTAGATTGGGACGACTTAATGCACTATGCCCAGAATTTAGGCTTAATCAACAATATTTGGTCTTCTGGTATTCCCTTAAAAGACATTAAAACGGCTAAAAAAGCCATTGAAGTGACCCAGAATGGAGGTTTTATCTCTATTCATCTTGACTCATTAGATACAGAGGTTTATCAGAGGTTACATCGGTATCAAGTAAAAGAAAACATTGAAGCAATTCTTACTGGATTAGAGAATTTAATTTCTTTAGGAAAATCATCAGATGAACTGTGGAATTGTATTACTTTGACACAACCCGTTGCATCAACTGACGTTTACAAGACAATGGAGTGGTTTTGGAAAGAAAAAGGTATCCGTACAGTCTTAACTCTCTACAATCCTGTCGCAAGCTCTGATCCGAGAAATTTAGTACCCTCAAATGAGCTCATTCAAAAAGCCTACAAGGGACGGGATGAAATTCTTTATAATGATAATCTCTCTTTCTCAACAATGGATGTTTCGAAATTTTATTGTGGTAGTATGATCTGTATCACTAATGATGGATATTATACACCATGTAGTGTTATAAGAACACAAGAATTTGGTAATTATAAAACTATTAATTTAATTCAACTGTTAGCACAAAATCCTGGGGATATTTTGATGATGAAATTACGTGACCCATCGAATTTACCAGGTGCTTGTTCAAATTGTTCCAATAATGATATTTGCTTTGGATGCCGATCAAATGCTCATTATTATAATAATGACATGTTTGGTTGTGATCCAATGTGTCAAAAATGTATTGATGGTAATAAATAATACATTTGAGAGGATGAGTAATGCCTAGAAAAGGAAAAGGAGTAAGACGAATAATTAAAGAAGAAAAACGTTATTATGAAAAAAAGAAGCAAAGTAGGAAGATGAATAAACTCGGTTTCCTGGAATATGAAGAATTAGACGACTATGATTTAGATATGGAATGAATAATGAATTTAGATTCTTCAATCATTATACAAATTCTATATAAAAAAAAAGGGGGGGGAGAAGAATTTTAATAAGAGATTTCTCTCTTATCAAAGAGATATAATGCACTGATTAAAAAAACGAATCCAACTGCGACGACAATAACCACTTCAACCAAAGGAAGCATTCCAGCTTCTAGAATCCCTGGAATTTTAAAGTGATTGAAAAGAGATAAGAATTGAAGGTCGGACAATCCAAGTAATCCTCCCATACTGTCTAAGAAATAGCTGCCTATAATGACTGCTCCAGCTGCTGCTAGAGATCGATTAGAATCAAGAAAAACTGTTACACAAAGTAATGCAATACTTCCTAATCCGAATAGTAATAACCAGTATCCGAACGCATAATTAATAATTAAAACTGCATCATAGGTTTCTCCTAATATTACAGCTGTACCAATCATTGAAGAAACCATGAATAGTGGAAATAAAAGGTTATAGGTTAGATAAACACCGAATTTTTCTAAAAGATACCTCCATCGGGGAATGGGATAGCTTAATACTATGTCTAAACTTTTCTCATCAGCTTCCGAACTTAAGAGTTTAACAGGAACAAAAATAGAAACAAATAAGCCAATTAAATTCATTGTACCTCCAGCATACATAAATAAGGCTGCTTGAAAATTCAATCCTAATCCTTCAAGACCCATATCTCCAATAATAGCTTTGTAGATTGGATTATCCATTTCTGCAAGTCTATCAAGAATTAAATCCTGCAATGAGGGCCAACTCATAGCAATTGTAATAACAAAACCAGCTACAAAGAGAGGGGGGATTAATCCCATAAGATAAGATTTTTTAAGATTTTTTAAGTATATGTGTACCATTAATCGTCACCTCTAAGCATAAAATTGAAGAAATATCTCTTCGAGTGTAGCATCTTCAAGTCGAAGCCGTTTTACTGGATATTGTGTCAGCAATTTTAATAAATCTTTCACATCTTCCTGAATCTTTAATGAAAAACTATTTCCATTTATTTGTTCAACTGAGATAACAGAATTTATTGCTTTAAATTCATCAATAGTTGGTAAATTATTACCATTTTCAAATTGTACAATACACTTCTGTAATAATTTTGTTTTCAAATCCTCAACCTTCTCTACTAGGATCATTTTACCTTCTTTAATAATACCGACACGATCACAGACTTGTTGAACCTCCGCTAAATCGTGGGAACTTAAAAAAATCGTGATTTTTTCTTCACGACTTAATTTTTTGATGATTCTGTGAAAATTTGCCGTCATTAGAGGATCTAATCCTCCTGTAGGTTCATCTAAGATTAAAAGATCTGGTTTCGAAGCTAATGCTGCAATAAGACCAACTTGTCTACGATTACCAGTAGAAAGGTTTCTAATTTTCTTATGTAAATTTACACGAAAATTTTTCTTTAACTCAGCAAAAAATTCTTTGTTTACAGGCCGGAATTTACTGAAATATTCAATCAGTTCTTCACCAGTAAAATTCTTAAATAACGCCATATCACCAGGAACATATCCGAGTCTATTACGAATCTCGATCCGATCTTTTCGGTGATCAAGACCAAAGATTGTGACTTTTCCGCTTTTTATTTTCAGATAATCAAGTATAGCTCGCATTGTAGTAGTTTTTCCAGCTCCATTTGGCCCTAGAAATCCAAAAATTTCTCCCTTAACTACAGTGAAACTCACATCTTGCGCTCCAGTTACTTGATCACCTAATAACTTTCTACCTCCAAGCACTAACTCACGCCCATAGATTTTAGTGAGGTTAGAAACTTGAAGAATCGAATCCGTTGACATTTTTTCGTTTCTCCGATCAATTTCGGTTTTTGCGTAATTGTTGCAAACTATATGAAATTATTTTTATTAACTATAAAAACTTGTTGAAAATGACAAAAACTACAAAAAAATAAAAAAATACAAAAAGTTTTTAATATTACCTTTGCTCTTCAAATCAAAAGGGAACATCAAAATGGTTGAATTAGATCCATTCATTCAATTGAAAATAGATTATGTGCAGTTCATGATGCAGATTTATAAGCTAATGGCCTATGATGAAACCACAATTGGAATCTTATTTTCCTTAATGTTAGAAAATTATTTGACAGTAGATGAGTTGGAGACTTTAACAGGATTTACAAAACCAACAATAATTAAAGCTGTTACACGTATTTCAAATATATATGACGAAACTCCCATTCTTCAAACAAAGAAACCAATCTCAAGAAAGAAATACTATTACTGTCCTCTCTCTTTAGAATTATATCTTAAACAAAGTTTCCTATCTTTCACTGAAGCAACGGATATAAACCTCTCTGAATTTATTTCCCGAATAAAATCTTTGTCTCCTAAAACACCTGACATCATTCATATTGAGAGTGTATTATCGTATCTACAAACCGCAATTTTCTATTATAGATATATGATGAAAGCAGCAGGTGATTATCTAGACAAGTTATTGGATGACCCACAGATATCAATTGATTTCTTAGCAGTTTTAGATAATATTAAGCCTCCATTAATTGAGCCTGTTCTTATTAACAAAGATGAAACAATCCTTAATATTAAACAAGGTTTTATCCAGAAGATGGTAGAAACTGCTCAAGACCTCATTGTAGGAAATGAGGATTCTATTAAAGTTTTTCTAGCATTATTTCTAGAAGCTGAACCAGTAACTCAAGATAAAATCATAAAAGTTACTAAAGTGAATCGTACCCAAGTATCACAAACATTAACAATGATGGAAGAACTTAAAGTTCTCCAAGTAATAAGAAAAGAAGGAGATCGAAAAAAATATTATAAGAGTGCATCACGAATCGAAGATTACGGAACGGGGAAACTTAGTCGAGTTCAAGGATATTATAGCCAAATTCAAAGGATGATGGAACAAAAATTTATCCCTGATTTAGAAAAGATCAAACAATTAACTGAAAAAGACAAGAAAGAAGCAACTAGATTGCGAAAATTCTTTGAAAGTAATATTTATTATTATGGTATCTTTATTAAATTCTCAACCAATTTGCATGAATCTATTGGAAAAAAAATGAGAGAAATTATTGGAAATAATGGGAATGACAATCATTAGATGAGCATAATGTGATACCCTGTTTTGAACCATTCTTCTAAGGGGGGATGACCAAACATCCGTCCATCTAAGGGCAAACCTTGTCGTTTAGCGGACTCAAGAGCATTCATACTCTTAGCACAGACCTCGCATACAGCAAAAACTAGATTTTGACTTTTCAACCGCTCAAATTTTTCATATTGTTTTTCTTCAAACTCTAAAATCAGTTTACATGCTTCGCTTTCAAATATCAACCCCACATCATATCCTTTCTCGGCTAAATCAAACACATTCAATAAAATATGTTTAAAAATCCCTTTATTATTAGTAAATAATACAAACAGTTGCTTGTTCATTATCTCACCTTATTTAGTACCAGTTGTGAAATTTACTTTTTCAATTAGCATAGCTGGAGCAAATGTAGGAACATTTACTTCCCACCATTTGATTTGTCGATTTTTATTTTGAATCGCAATTATATTTTTCATTAGATTGGGGAAAGTATCTGAAATCCTGAGCTCACGTAATGGCTTTTTTATCTCTCCATTTTCAATTAAAAACATCCCATCCCTAGGTATTGTACTAAAAACACCCTCAGCCGCATTGGTTGTACGGGTGTACCAATTCGATGTCACATAAATAGTTGGTTCTTTACATTCTTGTACTAATTCCTCAAAGGAATACGTACCAGGAGAAATAACTACGTTACTATTTTGTGGATTCACTAACCCCGCATTTGAAGTCGTCGTGGTCCCCACCTTTTTTGCAGTTGTAGTATTGTGAATCAGATTTTTTAAAACACCATTTTCAAAAATTACTGTTTTTTGAGTTGGAGCTCCTTCATCATCAGCTTTACGACTCCTTAAACCATCTGGGATTGTTGCATCATCAAATGCAGTAAAATTATCGTTTGATAATTTTTCACCTATTTTATCACGTAGCCAAGATTGACCAATCTCGATTGAAAATGGATTTGCATTACGAACAGTTTGTGCAACTATATCAGCTACTACAGTTGGAGAAAATAGTGCATTATAAACTCCTGCTTGGGCAGGTTTTCCTCCAATCGCCATTTTAGCAATTTCCCCAGCAGTTTTTCCCGCCTGCTCTGTATTTAATGAATTCAACATTCTACCTACAGATAATCCTTGGCCAGATTCGGTTGGAGATACAAACGATCGAATTAAGAATTCAAATTTTGAGGTGATATCTTTCAATTCAACCCCATGGTTTGAGAGAACATACCCTGACTCATAACCCCATTGAAGGACACCTGCGGAATGTTTTGCTCCCACCTCAATTGCTGCATTTAACCCACCTTCAACTTTATCAATAGCTATATCTGAAAAATCTTTCATTTTTGTATCACAGATACTTGGAACAGGATTATAAGAAAATGGGCCTTCAGCAATACCACCATGGTCTTGTTTAGGAGGTAATGCTTTACCAAACGCAATCAATTCATTCAATGCTTTATAAACTGCATCTAACGAAGAAATATCTGATAAAAAGGTAATCGCGATCTTTTTGTCCTTAACATAATAAACACTGAGCCCAAGATTAGCCCATCTTTTGCTAACAATTATATTATTTCTGGAGAAACGAAGTTGAAAATTCACTGCATCCCCACCATAGACCAAAAGATCTTCAGGATTTGTTTTTTCAAGAAAAACTAAAGTTTTTTCAACAATTGTATGAAGGGAATTATTTTCTCTTAAAGCCATTTTTTTCACCTAAAGTCTGATATTGCGAATACGAGTAGCTGTAGCTCCTCCATGCCAAACTGGAGCACCTTGCATCGGATCTCCTTTTCCGCAAGTGGCAGCATCAAATTCTAATTCTTTAGTAGCAGCATCAATTGCATTAAAAAGGTCGGGTGTAGTTGTTTCGAGGACAGGACGTCGAATCAACTGATTTGTGAGTTCTCCATCATTAATGAGATACGCCTCACGCCCTACATATTTACTCTGATATCTCAGATCATCTATATTCCATTCTGTGAAATTCTTCATATAGATCCCCAATTGAATACCTTCCAGGATCTCATCAAACTCATAATCTCCATTGGCAATATATGTATTTGCCATCCGTGGAATAGGTTCACGATTATAGCCTGATGACCTTGCAGCACCTGTTGAATGAGTTCCTAAATACCCAGCAGATTCTCTATTATGAAGCATTTCATTAAAGATTCCATTTTTTATTAAGTATCGAGGCCTTGCTGGGATACCTTCCGCATCATAAAGATACCAACCATATGAACCAGAAATCGTTGGATCATCAATAACAGTAACGTAATCAGAACCAATTCTCTCACCTAATTTTTCTACATTCAGATATGATTCTCCTGCTTGAGCTGCTTCACGACCTAAAATTCGATCAGCTTCAGATGGATGCCCACAGTTCTCGTGTGCTATTACTCCAGCTACATTAGGTCCCACAACAAAGTCAACAATTCCCTTTGGTGGTTCTATAGCAGAGGAAGCTACTTTAGACAGAACTTCAGCCTCATTCTTTAAAAAATTAATTAAATCCCATTTTTTAATCCATTCATATCCCCCTGTTGCTCCCTTTGAATAATATGCTTGCTCCATAGCACCTTTACTTTGATCAACTGCAGTTAACAAAGAAAAAAAGTTCATTCGTGCTTGATACGCTTCTATTTTAGCTCCATCAGAATTAACATAATAGCTAGTTAGTTCTCCATCTATCAAAAATACTATTCTAAATGGTATGGGTAGTGTAGATAGGTTTTTATCGATTTCAAAGAGTGTTGCCATTTTTTCTTCAGGACTTTTATCAGCTGGAGATTCCTTAACCTCTGCGGAATATTTCGCTTGATGTGCTTTTTCCTCTGAAAAAGTTATTGGATATTTTCTTAATCTTGCACTAGCCCGAGCTAATTTTATTGCTTCTTTTACCGCATCATCAATGGTTTTTCTCTCAAAACTATTGAATGATGCAAAACCCATTGCTCCATCGACAAGGACCCGGATCCCTGTACCAAATGATCTCCCAAATCCTCCTATTTCTGGAACACCATTTTTTAAAATAAATTGGTTATTCAGTGACTTCTCAAAACGAGCTTCAGCAAACGAAGCTCCCATTTGTTGTGCTAGATCAATAACGTATTCAGTTGATTCTTTTCCATCCATTGATGAGTCTCCTAAACAAATACTGATTAAGTACTCATCCTTAGAGATGAAAATTAAAATTGTTTTGATACTGGTTCATTGAAAAAATCTATAATTGTAGTGATTCATTAGATAATAAATTCACTATAAGATCTGACTTATACTTTAGTCAGATTATTTAGAAAAACAACTAATGCCAATTCCATCGCATATTCTTTAGTTCTTGAGGAGTTATCTTTGGTTCTATCCCATATTTCTTTTCAAGATAAGTCATTTTCTCTGGATATGACTTTAGAACGATTTTTTCTTTCTCAGATTGTTCTTGTGACATATATTTCATTAGAGTTAATTCTGATTTTAATATTTAGAAGAGAGAGATAATCGAAAATGAGGTATCATGAATTTTTAGAGAAATTATTCATAAAGTAAATCGCTAGTTTCATATAAAGAACGGAGTAATTCTCCAGTTGTTGTGTTATAGATATATGCGTAGACTTTGATTTCTAAAGGAGCAAATAAAGGATGTCGAGAAATAGTTTTTGCAGTTTTCTGTACCTGCTTTCTAACATCTATAAACCCTCGGAAAGCAGCAGGAACATTAGGTGCATTTAAAAAGGGTAAAATCTCTTGAACCGTTCTTCCAGTTTTTTCGGATATTTTTGCTATTAAATTATTCATTTGTGTAGGATCCATACATCCTCCACATTGAGTATGGCCCACAACTATGATAATGCGTACATCTAACTCATAAATGGCAATGAGTAAAGATCGTAGGCTATCCTCGGTTAATAATGCCCCCGCATTGCGGATGATAATGACTTCTCCAGGTTCTTCCACTCCAAAAACAGAAGAGATAATACGACAGTCCATACAAGTTAAAATTGCAGTTTTTATCTTTGGTTTTCCTGTTAAATCTTTATAAGTAAAGAGATAATGCAATTTTTGCCATTTTTTCATACGTTCTTCTATATCTAACATATTTATCCATCACACAAGATTGTTATTCATTCAGTACAATGGAAGAATATTAAGAAGTATTTTTTTCTTTAACAAGCTTGTTTATATCTAAATCTATGGAATCATCCCTTAAGAAAGTAAACTTTTAACGTTTGAAATAAGTGCTAGCTTGACTCTAAATCAGGTTTTGCTATAAAACCTATCCGTGATTTTCCATTTGCGATAACCAGAAATGGTTTTGCTAATCGAATGTGACGTACAAAATGAAGGTCTTGAACAAGATATTCTGTTCTACTTAACCATTTCCAATCACATACATCCTCAGAACCATATTTGATATAAAAATATGGGATATTAGCTGTTGTAATGTTCTGGAAAAAGTGACTACCTTGTGAATGCTCAATTTGAAAATTTTCTAATCCTGTTTCAATTATTACCTTTGCTCCAGAGATGTTATACCATTTTACTGGAATTCCAAGATGTTTATCAAATGTCCCCCATCTTCCGAAACCAATAAGTATATAGGGGGTATTTGAATCTTTTAATTTTTGATTAACGTCATTTATCTCCTCAACTATCTGCAAAGTTTGCAGTTTATTGAAAGCTTCAGGTTTGATGAACACAATATCTTGAATATTCTTAATTATACGATTTCCTGACACCTGATTAGAGGTCACTACCAATTTATCCATAGGGAATTCTACAGATTCTTCAAGATCAAGATCAGATAATTCTGTATAGGGTCTAATCTGGAGTAAATAAAAGGTAGTTTTTTTTATTGCGTCTTTTCTGAAGTTTCCAGCAAACTCAATCTCTACAGAACAGCCCATAGCTGCTTCTCCTAGTTGTAGTACTTTTGTAATCAATTCTGCTAAAGGTACAGTTTTGTATTTTAATTGTCGACCAAAAGTGACAACTGGAGCCCCTGTACCCTGATAACCATCTCTCAAAATTGCATCATTATAATCATAGGTATCTGAAATATCTTCTAAAACCTCCCTTTCGGCATCAAATATGTTGGATTTTACTAAAAAGGAATTTTCTCCTTGGGAAAAATCAGTGGTTTCTGCAGCTAAATCAATTGCGAAAAAATCCTTTTGAGAGTTATTTAATAGCTGTTCATGGGTGGAAAAGAAACTTAATTCTGGGTATTTTGGAGAAAATCGGATTGTTTGACCACCATCTACAATAATTTTTCCCAATCCTAATGCTAAAAATGCAATTCGATCAGTTGGCTTTAAATATGATATTGGATAATAATTATATGAACTTGCCACTCCTGAAAAGCTTGGATAAGATAGATTTCCTTTTCTAGCTCTTCCTACCACTTGTTGGATCACAACTGCCATTTTTGATTCTTCAATCGACTGTCCTGTGGATTCAGCATAACTTTTTGCTTGACGGAGGAATGAAGAAGCATATACAAGTTTAATTGCATCACAGAGGAGGTTAACACGAGTCTCCATGTTTTGAACTTTCGGATTATTTGGTAGAAAATATGTATTAAAAATCCCTGCATAAGGTTGATACAGAGAATCTTCTAACAAACTGGAGGATCTAACTGATAAAGGCCCAGTCAGGGTTTCTAAAATGAATCTTAAATCCTCTTTCAGGTCTGAACATTGAGTTCCCCCTAAAAATGCTTGTTTTATTTCATCATCAGGTGTATCTGATAAAGCAATCTCATAGAGATGCTCATTGTCTTCCATAAATCGATCGAACTCATCTGTACCAATTACAAAGGTTTTAGGGATACGAATGGAAACCTCCTCAGAAAGATCATCAGCTAATAAAAAACTATTCAAAAGAAATTGAAGGAAAGCAATTCCACGTCCTTTACCTCCAAGAGAGCCAGGACGGAGTCGTGTGAATCGTATATTAGGATAATGGCTTTCCCTTGTGAAATCATGAACAACTCCTTCAGTTTTTTCTGAAAGTATTGAATCGATAGCAACGAGTAAAAATTTACGTAAATCTTCAGGACTAAAAAATTCTGTTACTTTTCTTGGTTTTAATTTTTGTGCAATATCAAATTCAGCCCGATTCATTAACCATCCAGAAAAATGGTCATGTGAACCATGATAAATTAATGATTCTCCAGGAACTTTTTCTATTTGTTGGTATAACTCCATTAAATTCCTCGCATAACCAACCACTGTCCCGTCAGTTAAACGAAATTTAAAATCACCGAACCCAAGGAATTGTAACATGAAAGTACGAAGTCTTTTTAGCAGATGACGGGATCTTTTATGGATAAAGTAGATTCCAAGATGCTCAGCTAGAACCTTATTACTATCTTCATTTGATTGGAGAGCAATTGGAAGAGTTACATTGTCTTCTTTAATAGATTGGATGAATTTTAATCCAGCTTCGGGATCGATTTGACCCTCTCGTGAAAATCGAACATCTGAAATAATTCCGATTACAAAGTTCTTATAAGTTTGATAATAGTTCATAGCTTCTTCATAAGTTTCAGCTAGTAGAATCTTAGGCCGAGCACGCATCTGTAACAAGTTATGATAATCATTAATTACTTCTGATATTAATCTATGAGTTTGCCGCATAATTTCACTATAAATAAGTGGTAAAAATAAAGAATAATAACGAATGGAATCCTCAACAACAATTATAACTCGTACAAGCCCGATTTCTGTGTCATTTGCTACATTCATCTTATCTTCTAGATGTTTAATAATTGCAACAAAAACCTTGGAATCCCCATTCCAGACGAAAATACGGTCAACCCCTTCTCTTCGGGATTTCTCTGGCAAATAAGGAATATTTTCAGAGTTGGTGAGTAATAATATTACTGGGATGTTTTGAATCTGTTTAATTCTCTTCCCAAGGGTGAATGGATCAATATCTCCGCCAAGTCTTTTCATTGTAATAACAAGATCGACCTCTTGTGTTAAAAGAAAATCAAGTGCTGCTTTTGCAGAGGGTACACGTATAATATTGGGTAGAGTTCGTAGATTTAGAGAATGAAACTCCTCAAAAATTTGATCACTCAGTCTTCCATCTTCTTCTAAAATAAAATTATCATAATAACTTGAAACAAGGAGTACTTTATTAATTCGTTTTGTCATTAATTCATGGAAGACCTTATATTTCGGTTTATAATCAAGGTTCAGCTCTGGGAGAATAAAATCCTTTTCTTGAACATCTTGCATAGTTTTCAGCCTGATGGATTAGTATCTTGATCGTTTATGCATGATTTTACCGATATTATTTATTATTCTTGACTTAACAGCCAAAGAGTTAATTTTCTATCTAGCATAGATGATCTTTGCATTTCTCCCTAGCTTGATTTACATTCTTAAGAGTTCTTCTAATCCATTTTTTCTTAATAGAATCTGAGGATGAAACCAAACAATTAACATGCATACCACTTCCATAATACTCTTAAAGAACATCGAAAAAACACTAAACCCATGAAGTGGGAAAATACAGCATTAATTGTTGTTGATGTACAAATAGGACTTTTCCAACGAGAAACACCAATATTTAAGGAACATCAAATACTAGAAAACATCAACAGATTAGAAAATTATGCCCATTCGAACAATATACCTGTTATTTACATTCAACATTCAAATAATAGTACATTAATAGAAGATTCAGATGAATGGCAACTCCATCCCCAATTACAGAAAGAAAATAATGATCTCCTTATTCATAAGCGCTATCCTAACACGTTTAAACAAACGAACTTTAATCAAGAATTAAAAACAAGAAAAATAAAGCAATTGATCATAGTAGGAACATTGACAGATAATTGTGTCAGTGCAACATGTGTTGGGGGAAAGGAGTTAGGATATGGAGTAATCTTAGTCACTGATGCTCTCAGCACTTTTAGTAAACATACTCTAGAAATCATTGAAAAAATACATGTTAAATTAAAGAATCTGGGTATCATTCTAAAATCCACAGAAGAAATAATACATCCTAACTCAGATTGAAGAAGTGTCCAAACGTCTTTTAGCGGAAAACCTGCATTTTTCTCATCCCAATGAATCTGTTAACTAATTAATTCTCCATAAAATTGTAATCTAAGACAAATACATTAGTTTGTTCTATTTAGAAAGAATTGTATTCTAAAACGATATTCCCACTACTTATAAAGTAAAATATAATTTCTTTGGCCTATTTTTTTAAAAATTAAAGTTATATAAGATGAGATTTCTATTTCGTAATTTATTACATATGAAACGTAGTGGTTAAATAATTAGGAAAAAATAAACTGAACACAATAGATCTATGATCTATTAAATTCTTAAGTCATAATTTAACATAAGAATTTACGAATTTCGATAAAGAACATCAGATATAAGGAAAGGTCACAGAAATGTCCTATGTTGATCAAGTTTATGATTGGGTTGTAGAAAAAAACCCTTATGAAAAGGAATTTCACCAAGCAGTTAAAGAAGTGCTCGAAAGCTTAACACCAGCAATAGATCGTCATCCTGAATTTATAAAACAAAAATTACTAGAAAGATTAGTCGAACCTGAACGAATTATAATATTTCGGGTTCCCTGGATGGATGATAGTGGTGAAATTCATGTCAATAAAGGCTATAGGGTTCAATTCAATAGTGCAATTGGACCATACAAAGGAGGAATTCGCTTCCATCCTAGTGTTTACTTGGGGATCATTAAATTCTTAGGATTTGAACAGATCTTTAAGAATTCTCTCACCGGTTTACCAATGGGAGGTGGAAAGGGAGGCTCTGATTTTGATCCAAAAGGAAAATCCGATAATGAAGTGATGAGATTTTGCCAGATTTTCATGCAAGAACTCTTTCGTCATATTGGGCAATTTACAGATGTTCCAGCAGGTGATATTGGTGTTGGTGGTCGTGAAATCGGTTACATGTATGGTCAATATCGAAAAATACGAAATAACTTTACTGGAGTCTTAACTGGTAAAGGTATCGAATGGGGTGGCTCTTTAGTTCGCCCAGAGGCTACAGGATATGGTTCCACTTATTTTGCCAAAGAGATGCTAAAAGTTCGGAATCACGATATCAAAGGAAAGGTTGTTACTATCTCTGGATCAGGAAATGTTGCCCAATATACAGCTGAAAAAGTCATTGAACTTGGAGGAAAGGTTGTTACACTTTCAGATAGCAATGGTTTCATTTATGATCCCAATGGTATAACAGCAGAAAAACTGGATTATGTGATGGAACTTAAAAATGTTCGAAGGGGTAGAATAAAAGAATATGCAGAAAAATATAACGTGGATTACTATCCTGATAAACGACCTTGGGAAATTAAATGTGATGTCGCTTTTCCCTCTGCGACACAAAATGAAATTAATAAACATGATGCTAAAACGTTAGTAGACAATGGATGTATTGCAGTGTGCGAAGGTGCAAACATGCCAAGTACACCCGATGCTATTGAGATTTTCCTTGAAAATAATATCGCATTTGGCCCCGGAAAGGCGTCCAACGCTGGTGGTGTAGCAACTTCGGGCTTAGAAATGTCTCAAAATAGTCTTAGGCTTTCATGGACTCGTGAGGAAGTAGATAAGCGATTACATGAAATTATGGTCAATATCCACCAAACTGCGTTCCAAACTGCCGCAAAATATGGTTCATCAGGGAATTATGTCGTTGGTGCTAACATAGCAGGATTTCTGAAAGTCGCGCGAGCAATGCTTGCCCAAGGACTCCTCTAACTATATTTTTTTCCTCCTTTTCTTTTTATTATTTGAAATAGAGAAATTAATCCTAGTCTATCCAAACTCTTATTAGAAAATCCTTTATTTTCTTTCAAATGTAGGATGAGTTTAATTTATTAATTAAATAGGAAAGATTCTCCTAAAATTCCTAGAATAATTAGGATAGATTGAAAATGGATGAAGAAACAAATTTCAAGGTCCGAGATTTATCCCTTGCTGAAAAAGGATGGAAAGATATTCGTTGGGCCGAAGCTCATATGCCAGTATTAATGAAGCTGCGTAAAAAATTTGAGCAATCCAAACCACTAAAAGGAGAAAAGATTAGTGGATCACTTCATGTATCTGCAAAAACAGCTGTATTGATTGAAACATTGGTTGCTGCAGGAGCCGAAGTATCTTGGAGTGGATGTAACCCTCTGAGTACAAAAGATTATATTGCAGCAGCACTTGCGAAAGAAGGTATATCAATATATGCATGGTATGGTTTAACCCCAGAGGAATATTACTGGGCTATTGATAAAACATTAGAAATCCATCCCACTTTAACTCTAGACGATGGAGCAGATTTAACGTTTAGAATACATAGTAAATACCCTGAAATCGCACAAAATATCAAGGGAGGTACAGAGGAAACCACAACAGGTGTCTATCGAATTATGGCTATGGCTCAGGACAATAAACTTTTATATCCAATTCTGGCTGTAAACAATGCAGAAACCAAACACGATTTTGATAATGTTTATGGAACTGGTCAATCAGCATTAGATGGAATATTAAGAGCAACTGCTGTATTAATTGCAGGAAAAAATTTTGTTGTAGCAGGATTTGGAAGGTGTGGTAGAGGGCTTGCTATGCGAGCTAGGGGACTAGGGGCACATGTAGTTGTAACAGAAGTAGATGCAATTCAAGCATTAAAAGCGGTAATGGAAGGTTTCCGAGTAATGCCCATGGACGAAGCATCCAAAATTGGGGATATTTTTGTAACCACAACCGGAGTAAAAGATATCATTGTCGATCAACATTTTGATAACATGAAAGATGGTGCAATTCTTGCCAATGCAGGACATTATGATTGTGAAATAAGAATTCCTGATTTGAAAGAGAGATCAATCAAAGTTACTACTATTCGACATGCAACAGAAGAGTACGCACTAAAAAATGGGAAAAAAATTTATCTCTTAGCCCAAGGACGGTTAGTTAACCTTGCTGCTGGAGAAGGTCATCCTCATGAAGTAATGGACATGTCTTTTGCTAATCAAGTGTTATCGTTGATACATATAGCTCAAAATCATCAATCTATGGCCATTAAAGTTCATAATATCAATAGAGAACAAGATATAATGATTGCGTCTTTGAAACTTGAAGCGATGGGTATTTCAATTGATAAATTGACCCCTAATCAACTTGAATATCGTCATTCATATTCTGAAGGTACTAAATAGATCCACTTTCCTGGTGGTACTTAATCATGAAGGTAGATGTCGCTATCATTAATGGAACCATTGTAACAATGGATTCCAATTATACTATAGTTCCCAAAGGATTTGTTTTAATAAGAGATAAAAAGATTTATAGTATTGGTCCCATGGAAGAATTTCCCACGAATGATTATTCAGAGATTATTGATGTAGATAATCATCTAATTATGCCTGGATTCATCAATACACACACTCATCTACCAATGGTATTATTAAGGGGTTTAGGAGAAAATCTAGCTCTTCATGATTGGCTTACTTTAATTTGGAAGTACGAAGCAAAGTTAACTACGGAGGATTTTTATCTTGGAACTATTATTGCTGGATTAGAATCAATCCGATCAGGTGTGACTTGTGTTCATGATATGTATCTTGATGAATTCCCCATAGGAAAGGCTTGTGAGGATTTAGGATTAAGAGCAGTCCTTTCCTATGGGATGATAGATTTATTTGCTGATAATCAGATAGAAAAACGTGAATCTGAGCTAAATATTACAAAACAATTACTTAAAAAATGGCCAGCAGAAAATGATCTGATTACAATAACTATTGGACCTCATGCTCCTTTTACCAATTCTCCTGAAATTTTACTCGAATCAACCAAATTGGCACGAAAATATAATGTTCCAATTCATATCCATATTGCAGAAACTAAAAAAGAAAAGAAGGATTTTGAAGCAAAACATGGAAAAACTTCAGTACAATATCTAGAAGATCTAGGCTTTTTTGAAGGTGTAAATGTCATTGCAGCACATTGTGTTTGGGTTACAGACAATGATCTTGCTATTTTCAAGAAAAGGAATGTCAAAGTAGCTCACAATCCAGCTAGTAATATGAAAATTGGTTCAGGAATAGCACCTATCCCCAAAATGTTAGAAGCAGGTATTCCTGTAGGTCTAGGTACTGATGGAGCAGCAAGTAACGATAACTTAAGTATGTTGAATGATCTACGATTAGTTCCATACATTCAAAAAGGTATGCACTTAGATCCAACATTGATTAGTTCAAAAGAAGTTGTTTCCATGGCAACTATTGATGGAGCTAGAGTTCTAGGAATGGAAGACAGAATTGGTTCATTAGAACCAAATAAATTAGCTGATATGATTGTTTTTGATTTAAATGATGTCAATATCACCCCATCATCAAACCCTTATTCATTAATCGTTTACTCCTTAAAAGAATACAATCTTAAACATGTTTTAATAAATGGGAAATTTGTATACAAAGACAAGAAATTCATAGATCCTAAAAAAGTTAAACGTGATATTTCCTCATTTAAAAAACTAGTTGACAATTTAAACAAGCGTGTCAAAAGAAACGGATAAAAATTCACTCTCAAATTTCTAGCATGGACCTTTTAGGAGATTTTGGGGAAACCATAATTGGAATTCATTACCTCGGTTTAAATAAGGAAAAATCTTTAATTGTCCATGGTAATGTTGCATAATTACTGAAGCTAAAGTAATTCCTATATAATGTCCATGATATTCCCATTTATCACTGATTTTTGCTGATAGGCGCTCACATACTTCTTTAGGAATTGGATTAGAAACTTCATCTTTTATTAGAACACAAAATTCATCAGAGAAACAAGCACCATCAATATTAATTGGAATATTCTCGGTACCCTTTAGGTCACCTGGATCAATGATAAAAAGGAATATTTCATGAAATACTTCTTCTATAAAATTATCTAAGATAATTTCAAATTGAAGATTATCTCTATTCAGAACGAAGGGCCGCTGATAGCTTTGAAAATTCAAAGTAACTAAATTAATCACTTCGTGGATTTTCATCTTATCTTCAACAATTTCAGGTAGAAAGGGTGTTTGAAGAACTTCAAATATTCTATTTACAATATCAATTGTTCTAGAGGATTTTGTAGCAATATTAATTATATTCTTTACTTCTTTTTGGTTTAACTTATCACTAGATTCATATTGTAATAATAAATAATCAAGGTTGTTTACGATTTTTTGTAAATCGTTTCGTACAAAGTGACTAAGCATTGCATGATAGTGTTCCTCTTCAAGCTTTACTTGTTTGAGTAAAATGTCTGCTTTTTTCCTTTCAGTTATATTTTCTATTATCCCATCATGCCATTTACCTGATGAAGAGACACGAGCAGATATAGAAGCCCAAAAAATAGT
>JAEOUE010000128.1 GCA_016839515.1 Candidatus Hodarchaeum mangrovi | reverse complement strand
CTCATAAGTGTTGAGTTCTGAAAAATTCTAGGGATTTATTTTTTTTTTCTTTTCCAGTAGACAACCATAATTATGCTTGTAAGTAGAATTATTGGACTGAAATCCCATGCTGTGTTACCATTCCAGTTAATATTTAAATCATCAATTGCTTCTCTCACATACTCGTAAACTGTCCAATCTTTAAACATCTGCATGTGTTGTGTGTCATTCACCAGTATATATTCTGCTCCGTCGAGTTTGGACGAATTATAAGGAATTACTTCGTCATGACGACTCGCAATTGATGTATAAGAGATAACTCCTGGTATGTGGGTACTGTTGTATATGATATCATCAAATATGGTATCTTTCCTGGGGCCAATTGTATCGTTGAGTATTCCTCCGGGTGATGCATCTCCTTCATTCAGATATTGAGCTAATTCATTGGTTCCAGGAGTACAGGAATAATCATAGGTTGGTTCACCATGATGAGGCCCTGCTAAACTCACATAGTCGTCCACATAGTCTATACCACCTAGATATTTGATATAGTACCGTGCATGGAGTGCACCAAAACAATGACAAATAAGATCGAGTTTTTCAGCACCAGTTGTTGTTAATATCTCGCTTACCCACTGCTTGACTTGGTTGGCTTTATGCATACTGGTATTCCAATCACAGAAATATGACCAGTCAAAAGTGTAGGCAAAAAGGCTATTATTTGGCCATCCATCTTTAATTTACCATTCTCTCATGGTCTTAAACTGAATATCAGATCCTGTCCAACAATGGAGATAAAGTACTGGATTTTGCTCTAATTTGGTTTGTGTTTTTCCATTTATACTCGAAAAACAACTCAAGAATAGTATCATAACAATTTGTATTATCAATAACTTGTTTCTTTTCATTTCTTTTTTCCTCTATATAATATTATGAAAGGTAAGCTTAGTATACCTTAAGTAACACTTGTCGTTTTGTTGGCACCTTTTTTTTATTCAAAAAAATAATTGAGTTGATCAGGTCAACTAGTATTTAAGTAGATCGATTTTGGTTAACTTCTATTTAAATCGCTGAAAAATAAAAATTGATATCTTCCTTTAATAAGAGACCAATATAAGGGATTCATATGTGATCGCAGTACCATCAACCTATCTTGGCACCAAGACCTTTATTTTGCTAATTTTACCACAACTGACCTATTTGATAAAAAAAACACAGAGAGGAATTAATAGGATCTTAAACATAATTTAATGTCTCAGATAGCATTCTTATGAGTGTTTTCGTTTTAAAATGACGAAAAGGTTATTATCTCTTGTTTTAGTGATGATCGAGACTGAATTACTCGCTCTGAAAAATAGATTTTTACTTAGAAACAACATAAATGGGAATCAAAATTCAAAATATTATATAAGAAACGTCTTTGTAGGATGTCTAACTATTTAAGTAGATTTTGAAGGATCAATAAGAAACATAGCTAATGTTTAATTACGGTTGTAAAAATCATGTTCGGATATATGGGAAAAATTTTACGAGTTAATTTGACAACAGGAATGATTAAAGAAGAAATTCCTGACGAAAAGGATTTAAGGATGTATTTAGGAGGAGCAGGGTTAGCTACTAAATTTCTTTTTGATGAGGTTCCAAAAGGTATTGACCCATTAGGTCCAGAAAACAAATTGATATTTATGACTGGCCCAATGACTGGGACATCCTCTCCAAGTACAGGTCGGTTTTCTGTTGTTTCTAAATCACCTCTAACAGGATTTTGGGGACAAGCAAACTCGGGAGGTTTCTGGGGAAGGGATTTGAAAAGATCAGGATTTGATGGAATAATTTTCGAAGGGATTTCTAAAAAACCTGTTTATCTAGTCACTGATGATGGAAAAGCGGAATTACGAGATGCATCTGATCTTTGGGGGAAAAATACATCTGAAACAACTAAAATAATTAAAGAAACTTTAGGTAACGACTTTAATGTTGCTTGTATTGGAATTGCAGGGGAAAATTTAGTGAAATACGCTGCTATCATGAATGATGTGACAGCGCCAAACTGGGGAAGAGCAGCGGGACGGTGCGGGCTAGGTACAGTCATGGGTTCAAAAAATCTGAAAGCGATTGCTGTCCGAGGAAAAATGAAAATTAATATTCCAGACCAAGAGGAATATCGAGAGAAAGCCAAAGATCGATTTGATTGGGTGAATGCAAGCTTACTTAAGGCTACATTAGAAGTATTTGGTACAGCTGCGATTTTGGATATGGTGAACCAAAGAGGTGGGCTTCCTTCACGAAATTGGCAAACAGGTTACGTAGAGCAGTATGAAAAAATCAATGGCGAAGCGATTAATGAAACAATTCTAATTGCAGAAAAAGCCTGTTTCGCTTGCCCGATTGCCTGTGGAAGAGTATCTGATATTAAAGAAGGAAAATATGCAAGCTCGGGTGAAGGCCCTGAATATGAATCAATTGGAGCTTTTGGCAGTATGTGCGACATTTATGACTTAAATGCAATAACAAGAGCCCACTTTTTATGTAACGAATATGGGATAGATACCATTTCTGCTGGTGCAACGATATCTTTCGCTATGGAGGCTGTTGAAAAAGGGATATTAACTGATACCATGGGATCAAAAATTCAATTTGGGGATTCAGATACCATTGTTGACCTTATCCATTTAATTGCTAAAAGAGAGGGTATTGGAGATTTATTAGCAGAAGGGTCTAAAAATATGTCGGAAAAACTAGGACAAGGATCTGAGAGGTTCGCCATGCATGTAAAGGGATTAGAACTACCAGCTTACGATTCGAGGGCTGCAAAAATCACAGGATTAGCTTATGCAACCGCTAATCGGGGAGGAGATCATATTACAGCTTATATTGAAGGTCCAGCTTTCATGTCCATGCCATTTCTTATCGTTGATGAAGGAGAGGTTGACGAAGATGGCTTAAAAGAAATACCAGAAGAGGCACGTGTGGTTAAAGATTATGAAGATGCTTTTGGTATTTTTGATGCACTTTCAGGATGTAAATTTATGGGCATGGTTTTGACTGGAGACGATTGGGCGGACTTAATTCAAAGTTTACTTGGTTATGAATTTACTGAGGCTGATTTCCGACTCACTGGAGAACGTATTTATAATTTGGAAAGAGCATTTAATATTCGTGAAGGTTTGACTAGAGCTGATGACACCCTACCCAAGCGCCTTTTGGAAGACCCTTTACCAGATGGACCAGCTAAGGGTCAAACTGTAAACCTTGATCCAATGTTAGACGCATATTACCAATATCGCGGTTGGGATAATAATGGTCGACCTACCACAGAAACTTTAGATCGTTTGGGATTAAGCTGGTTAAGCGCTAAAATGTAAAACATAGATTAGGAATAGTGTATGTATTGAACTCTTATTCTGAAAAACCTTGGTTGAAGAGTTATTTTGTTGGCCCGTATAAATTACCTAAAACAATGGAACCCTACCCAGAAATTTCAATTTATGAATTTCTTGAAAAATCTGCTGAAGAATACCCTGATAAAGAGGCTGTTATCTATCTAAACCAGCGATTAACCTATAGAGAACTAAAAATCCAGGTGGATAAATTTGCAACAGCTCTTGCTGATTTAGGGGTAAAAAAACAAGAATGCGTTGTATCCATTCTCCCAACATGCATTGAATTTATAATTGCTGATTTTGCTATTTTACGACTAGGTGCAATCCATGTTCCCTTATCCATTTTACACAAAGCTCCTGATTTATTACATGAAATAAATGAAGTGAATGCAAATACTATTATTTGCTCCTACCGCCGTCTAGAAAGATTAGAGAAAATACAGAATAAAATTTCAGTTAAAAACCTAATTTATACTCCTGTTCCGTTATTTCCTGATTATACTCTACCAGAAATGAAAAATGTACCGAATGCACATAAAATGGCAGATTTGATTGAGAAATATGAGCCAAATCCCCCAAATGTAACCATAAATCCAAAAAATGACATAGCATTTATACCATTTACTGGAGGAACAACAGGAGTACCTAAAGGGACAATGTTAACTCACCATAACATCACAACAAATGTTACTCAATCTTTACACTGGTTTCTAAGCCCTCTTGAACGTGGATTCAAAGGTAAATCAGCTACATTGATTTGTGTGCCAATCTTCCATCAATATGGGCATTGGGCTTATATTTCAGCCATTTCGTGGGGATTACGGACTTTTCTGATTGATGCACGGGATATCGACTATATTGCAGAGCTCATTCGTACTGCAAGACCCTTTGCAGTGTTCGCGGTACCTACTCATTTTAGCGAGCTCTTGACTAAGGATCTTAGAAAGATGCCAATCTTTTATT